>NZ_JBEOOL010000043.1:0-24210 GCF_040309225.1 Pseudoalteromonas sp. GW168-MNA-CIBAN-0100
GGTTGACCTACTGATTACAAGTCAGTTGCTCTACCAGCTGAGCTAAGTCGGCACACAAAACTGTGTGCTAAGGCACGCGTAATAATGTTTAAATTGTTGATTAAACACCACTACTTTAATAAATGGTGCCTCGACCCGGAATCGAACCAGGGACACGAGGATTTTCAATCCTCTGCTCTACCAACTGAGCTATCGAGGCACTTAAACAGTGCTAATTAAAAATCTTAAAGGATTTTTAATACAATTCCCACTCATCTCTAGCGACTGAGCTATCTGGGCGTGCGGCGTATTAAACGAGTTTTGCCCTTACAAGTCAACTTTTTTTTTATTCTTTATAACTGTTTGAACGGTTTTCAGACAACTCAGTGCATTTTTTATTAATAACGTTCGTTTTTACCACAAATCGAACTATAACTATAAATAAATATAACTAAATCAGACTAAAACCGTAGTGAATTATTTTTTGTAAATGTTACGATTAGCTTAGATACGTACGATAGGGACTTATCGTAGTAAAAACACATCAATTGGAAACAATCAATGCAGAGTAAATTCTCATCGCCAGTAAAAGGCTTACTGCCACTTTTTTTAATCATTAATATTGCTGTAACAGCGCTCGCTATTGTTGCCCACTCATTTTATACACAAACTGAAGTTAAGACAGCCCAACCAGCATCATCTATTAATATTGTAACGCTTGCCGATAGATTAGACTTACCTATGGTTGATGCATTAACTATGTATGGTCAAGGTAAAGTAGAACAGTTACTTGATTTAACCTCCTTATTAGACGGTGACTTTGAATATACTCTATATCGCTTCAATGCTACATCAGATACTCAGTTGGTATATAGCAGCAGTAAACCGGCCATCGCTTCTGTTAAAACTGAAAAGCACTTAAAAGAAGAAGGTATCCTGCATCACCTACTATTGTTAAACGATCAGCCCATTGGCGAGCTTATTATTAAGCAAAACATACCAGCCACACCTTTAAGCGCTCAAGACTCTCAAGTTATCGCTTACATCATCGCGATAGCGAGTGTTGCTGCATTATTTATACTTACTTTAATGTTTAATATGTACATTAATACGCGCTTACGTAAAAGTACTGACACTCTTACTCAAGAGTTACAGGCAATCACTGAAGATGCTAATTACAATAGTAATGTTGATGAGCAACTTGATATTGGTTTAGGTGTAGTAGCAAAAAACATCAACTTATTGCTACAAAAAGTACAAACTGCAATGAGCGAGAATGACTCTGCACAAAAAGAGCTTTATAAATTACAAAATGGCCTAGAAGCCGAAGTGCAAAATCGTACCTTAGCGCTTGAGCAAGCCACATTAAAAGCAGAGCGAGCAAGCGAAACTAAAACAACGTTCTTAGCAACGATGAGCCACGAAATAAGAACACCGATGAATGGTGTTATAGGTACTATTGATTTACTGCGCCAGACCGAACTTGATGGCGCTCAGCATCGTTTAAGTACGATTATTCGTGAATCAGCATTTTCGTTATTGAGCATTTTGGATGATATTTTAGATTTTTCTAAAATTGAGGCTGGAAAGCTAAATATTGATCCGATCCCATTTTCGGTAACCGATACTATTGAAGAAGTTGCTCGTGTGCTCTCATCTGTTGCTAAAAAACGTGAGCTTGATTTAGAGCTAGCAATAGCACCAGATATTCCTATAAATCTTACCGGTGATAGCGTACGTGTACGTCAGGTTCTTTATAACCTATGTAGCAACGCAATTAAATTTACGAGCACTGATGAAAAAACCCAAGGGCATGTAAAAATATCAGTAGAGGTGGTACATAATACGACTGATCACTTTACCTTACGCTTTTGCGTAACTGATAACGGTAAAGGCATGTCGCAGGCACAACTACGCGAAATATTTAATCCGTTTATTCAAGCCGAAAATTCAATTACCCGAGAATATGGAGGGACAGGTTTAGGTCTTTCTATTTGTAAAAGCTTAACTGAGCTTATGCTAGGGACTATTCATGTAACTAGCCATACAGGAATTGGCAGTGAGTTTACTGTTGAACTGCCGTTTAGCACATCGGGTAGAATTAAATATGCACACAAAGGTGCATTAAATGGTAAGCAAATTGTTGTAGTTAGTAATCACCTAGAACGTGAAAAAACAATGTACCGTTATTTATCGTTTATGGGCGCTAAAATAGTTTATGCACACACAGAAGAAGAAATTGAAGAGCACCAACATTCGCAAGATATTATTTGGGTGGCTGATGGCATAGACAATATGGATAAAACAAACGCGCTGCTAAGACGCTTATTTTATTCATTAGAGGATTATAAACAACAAGTTGTTGTACTAAGCAAGCTTGATGAAGCGGCTATAAATCATAATAATATTTTTTATATTAATGCCTCTCCTTTATGTAAGTCTAATTTTATGCTGTCTATTTTAGTCGCTGCAGGTTTGCATACACCTAAACAAATTAAAAAAACCAAAACACTTAATAATTATTTAAATGTTGAGCAAGCTCGTAAATCAAACAAATTGGTTTTACTTGTTGAAGATAACCTTTTAAACCAACAAGTGCTAACCGATCAATTACACATACTAGGTTTTGGCGTTGAGATAGCAAACAACGGTGAAGAAGGCTTAGATATGTGGAGAAAAGGTGATTACTCACTTATTTTAACCGACTTACACATGCCTAAAATGTCGGGTTACGATATGGTCGAAAAAATCCGTAACGAAGCAGAGCTATTAGAATCAATTGATGCACAGCCTTACATTATTGCTGTAACAGCAAACGCACTTAAAGGCGAAAAAGAGCGTTGTTTAGCCGTAGGTATAAACGACTTCATTACCAAACCTATAGAGCTAAACGCGTTAGAGGACACTTTAAAACGCTGGAGCGATAAGCAAAGCCAAAACCAGAATGTAGTTATCCATCAAACCATGGCGCTACCTATTGATATGGAAGCAGTTGCTAAATATGTAAATGGTGACGAAGCTAAACAGTTACGCTTTTTCAAAATGTATTTAGAACAAAGCCAAGGGCTAATTAAGGGGATTAATTCAGGCGTTATGGTTAACGATTTAGATGAGATTATTGAAGGGTGTCATCAATTAAAATCGATCTCCAAAACAATTGGTGCCCTAACGGTGGCAGAACTTTCAAGTGCATTTGAAGATAAATGTAAAAAAGGTGAACTCACAACCGATGAATTAATAGACTTAAGAGATAAGTTAGAAATTGAATACTCTAAAGCAGCTCAATTTTTAAAAGAACAAATTAAAATCTCTGAGCAAGAAGATGAGTTAAGTGATTAAATAATCGCACACAAAAAAAGGGCTATTTAGCCCTTTTTTTATGTTTAAAATATTATTTTTCAGGCGGTCGATAACCTTCAATTTCCACATCTTTGTTTTCAAACAAAAAGCCAACCATTTGCTCTTCTAAAAATGTGCGGTGCTCTGGGTCCATCATATTTAAATGCTTTTCGTTAATAAGCATTGTTTGCTTATGCTGCCACTGACCCCACGCTTCTTTAGAGATGTTATTAAAAATCTTTTCACCAACTTCACCAGGGTATAACTGAAAGCCAAGCCCTTCGGCTTCTTTTTGTAACTTTTGACAAAATACTGTACGTGCCATGATTGATTCTCTCTAACGCTAAATATGGGGCTATTCTATACTATTGCTGTAATTTGTTTAACCAACTTTTTAGTTGGCGCTGCTAGGCCAACCTCTATTGATTGATCAAGCGGATACCACACTAATTGTTTGTCATTTACTACATCAGGAATTTTCTGAACATTGAGCACATGCGGATTAATCTTCAGCTCAAAATGTGAAAACACATGAATAAACGCTTCAAGCTCTACTAAGTCGGCTTCTAATCCTTGCTGAGCTAAAAACATTTGAAGCTCCTCGTACTCATTAAATTCAAAAAAGCCAAATAGTCCTCCCCAAATACCGCTGTTAGGGCGTTTTTCCATAAGCACTTTATCGCCGCACTGAACAATTAACTGATGACAACTCTTCTTCGGCACTGCTTTTTTAGGTTTAGAATGTGGAAACTCTTTTACTTTACCTGCATTAAAAGCACCACAACCTGAATTTAATGGGCAAGCCTCGCAATCAAACCGGCTGCGTGAGCAAACACTCGCACCTAAATCCATCATAGCTTGATTAAATTCGGTGACATTATTTTTAGGTGTTAATTGCTCTGATAAATGCCAAAGCTGGTTTTCGACTTTTTTAACACCGTACCAACCTTCTATCATAAAGTAGCGCGCTAAGACTCGCTTAACATTTCCATCTAAAATTGGATGATGCTGTCCAAGCGACAATGATAAAACAGCCCCGGCAGTAGAGCGCCCTATTCCCGGTAAATCCATTACTTCATCAAGCGTTTGCGGAAATTCGCCTTGGTACTTGTCACGTACTATTTTAGCTGTTTTATGTAAGTTACGCGCACGAGCGTAATACCCTAAGCCAGTCCAGTGATGCAGTACTAAATCTTCATCAGCATCGGCTAAAGCAATAATATCTGGAAAGCTTTGCATAAATTTTTCAAAATATGGGATAACAGTAATAACTTGAGTTTGCTGGAGCATCACCTCAGACACCCACACTTTATAAGGTGTTTTACCCAACTGCCATGGAAGTGTTTTACGCCCATGAAGGTGATACCAATCAACGACTTGATTAGAAAACGAATTAGACTGTTCTTTATTTAAATCCAACATATTGTACTTTTACTGATGCTCAATGGCGGCTCAGTCTATTGTAGTTAATAAAAAGATCAAGCTATAGGGCGTGTAAAACCAGCTAATACTTGTGATTGCGGGCTCGGTCAGGGATAATATGCAACCATTTTTAAACACATTGTTTTTGTCAGGCCAATAATATGAGTGAATCAAGCAACACTAACCTTGAGCAAGCTAAGCAAGCTAAGCAAGAAGGTAAATACATCCGCACCATTCGCAGTTTTGTAAAACGCGAAGGTCGATTAACCAAAGGCCAAGCCGCTGCAATCGAAAAATGCTGGCCAACAATGGGTCTAGAGCATAAAAACGGTATGCTTGATTTAAGCGAAGTTTTTGGCAACAACAACGATGTAGTAGTAGAAATTGGTTTTGGTATGGGTAAATCGCTTGTCGAAATGGCAACAAATGCCCCTCACCTAAACTTTATTGGTATTGAAGTACACCGCCCAGGCGTTGGTGCTTGTTTAATGGATGCCGATGAAGCAGGCATTACTAACTTACGTATTTTTGAACACGATGCAGTTGAAGTACTTGCAGACTGTATACCTAATGAAAGCTTAACAACACTACAGTTGTTTTTCCCTGATCCTTGGCATAAAAAGCGTCATCATAAACGCCGCATTGTACAAACTGAGTTTGTTGAAAAACTAAGAGCCCAACTGAAAATGGGTGGCGTTTTTCATATGGCGACAGATTGGGAAAACTATGCAGAGCATATGCTCGAAGTAATGAATGTAGCTCCTGGTTTTAAAAACCAATCAGAAACAAACGATTATGTTCCACGTCCAGATTTGCGCCCGCTTACTAAGTTTGAGCAGCGCGGACATCGCCTAGGTCATGGCGTGTGGGATTTAATGTTTGAACGTACTGAGTAATTTGTAACTTTAAGCACTCACTTTTATTTTTGATAAAACTAAACATACTGTAAGGCAAAGCCATTTATGAGCGTACTAACCAACCCAAGTTTACTGTTACTTCGTAATAGCGAGGCACTAACGGGCAAATCTATCTTGGTGGTCAACTTTGTTCAAGATGGCTTTTTAACAGAGCTTAAAAAACTTAACCCGCAAAGCAAGGTAACTGCATTTAGCTACAACCATGCTAACGGTGAGTTTGCTAAAAACACCAAAGACGTTGAGATTTGTGTAAATCACACAATACCTGGTAACGGCTACGATTTAGTTATTCTTTACTATCCTAAATCAAAACCTGAGTTATTAATGGCGCTTGATAATATTCGATCTGCTATTACTGATGATGCCGAACTATTGGTGGTAGGTGAAAATAAAAGTGGTGTTAAATCAATTGAAAAGCAATTAGCTGGTAAAGCTGAGTTTAGTAACAAAATTGATTCAGCTAAGCACTGCGTTCTTTACTCATTTGCTGAGATTACCCAGCACCCTGACTTTGATATTACGACCTACCATAAAAAGTTTGTTGTTAATGTTGCCGACACCGAGTTTACAGCTATTAGTGTCCCAGGGGTGTTTAATCACGGTAGTTTAGATATGGGAACGAAAGTTCTACTCGAAAACGCACCGACAATTAAGCAAGGTAGGGTTCTCGACTTTGGTTGTGGCGCAGGTTTAATAGCAACCTTTTTAGGGCTGCATAATCCAGCACTTGAGTTTGTGTGTAGTGATGTAAGTGCACTGGCAACTTACGCAACACAGCAAACTCTAAAGCTTAACAGCATCAAAGGCGAAGCGATATTAAGTGACGGCCTTAAAAGCATTACCGGTAAGTTTGATTTAATTATTAGCAATCCACCTTTTCATACAGGTATTGCAACCGACTACACAGTAGCAGAAACATTTTTAGCAAATGCAAAACAGCATTTAACTAAAGTAGGAAAGCTGAATATTGTTGCTAACAGCTTTTTAAAATACCCGCCTATTTTAGAAATGCAATTTGAAAGCTACCAAACGGTATTTAAAAATAACAAGTTTGCCGTATATAGCAGCTAGTATTATTTTTAAAAATGCTTGAGTGCAAACGCGCTCAAGCTAACCTTCGCATAAATATAAGAATTAATTTAGCTTTTTTCCTTCATTTTCTCCCGTCTTTGCTAAACTAAAACTCTAAATAATCAAAATTAATTCAGGCGATAACGAAATAATGCCTAAAAAAGTTCATCAAAGTAGCATTCGCAAAGCACTCATAAATTTAATTATGCTTATTACAGCTATTTGCTTGTCGCTATCTATTTCGATATCTACTTATTTAAGCGTAAAAGAGCAAAAGCAATTAATCATTAATAAACTCGTCATACTTTCTGAAATTGTAGCTTTTGATGCTGGTAAATCAGTAGTTGAAGATGATAGAAAAACAGAAGAAAAACGCCTCAAGTCATTTGAAAATATCCCCCTTGTAAAAAACATACATATTTATTCAATAGAAAAAGCATCTCAAAAACCTGTTTTTTTTATTAGCTTTAATGCAAAAAAAACGCCTCCAGTGCCGTTAAGAATAGACAGTGTTGATGAGCTAAAAACGCCACGAATTACGAGCGATCATATTGAACTAACCCGCCCTATTTACGATAACGAAAAGTTGGTAGGTTATGTATATATGCGAGGGAGCCTCGAAAGTTTAGAGACTTATATTGAGAGAAAAATATTAATAGACGTGCTATTAACTCTATTAATTTTAATCGTTGTTTACTTTATTGCTATAAAAGTTCAACGACGTATAGCCAAGCCAATAGAGCAGTTAAGCATGCTATTGCAGGATGTATCTAAAAATCATAACTATGATGCACGCGCGCCAATAACCGATGTAAAAGAAATAACCGCTCTTTCAAATAGTTTAAATATCATGCTTACACGCACCAAAAAGCAACTTGAGCGCCACGAAAAAGATAAACAAGAAATAAAACAACTAAACCAAAGCCTTGAAGAAAAAGTAAACCAGCGAACAATCGCTCTCAGAGAAGCAAATCAAGAGCTTTTATCAACCCTTGAGCGAATGCATCAGTATCAAACGCAAATTGTTGAAAACGAAAAAATGGCATCGCTTGGGCAAATGGTTGCTGGGGTTGCCCATGAAGTGAATACACCAATAGGGCTAGGTATTACAGGCTCTACATTACTTCGAGATAAACTGGCAGATATACAGCAAAGCTTTGACGATAAAAAACTTACCTCAAGCCATCTAAAACGCTTTATAGATGAAGGTATTGAAAACTTAGACTTAATTTATCGTAATCTAAATCGTGCCGCTGACCTGATATCTAACTTTAAAAAAGTGGCCGTTATTCAAGACGACGGTGTTAATACCTATATTAATGTACATAAATTAATAAGTGATGTTTTAACATCGATTCAATCTGAACTACTGCCTAAAAAGCCTGTCGTTATTATTAACTGTCCGACCGACTTGGCTATTCATAGTAAGTCTGAACCTCTGCAACAAGTGTTTCAGCAGTTGCTTATGAACTCTGTGATTCATGGATTTATAGGTAAAGAAAATAATGAAATTCGCTTTGACGTAGAACTGGTAGGGAAAAAATTAACAATAGTTTATTCTGACAACGGTCAAGGCGTTGATAAAAACATTAAAAATAGAATTTTTGACCCGTTTGTAACTTCAAAGCGCGGACAAGGCGCAAGCGGCTTAGGCATGCACTTGGTCTACAACCTAGTAACACAAGCACTTGGCGGAAGAGTTATGTTTGATCTTGAAGAAAAACACGGTGCTCGCTTTATAATTACTATTCCTTAAATAAAGATCACTAAAAAGTGCATATATTTAAAATTTATCCTTGAATTAGCATTTAATGACCTCATTAATGAGGCATGTGATAAGCGCGTAACATTATTTAATTGCATTAAATAAATATTACCAAGCGATTTATGAACTTTTTTATCTTTGCTGTATCACATACATTGATGAAAGGTTAGAAAGTGATATAGTTTTGCTTTGAATTAGTCTGATTATTTTAAGTACCTTGTTTGATTGAATGATGTATCAATTATTAAAGGAAAATGGCTTCGACTTTATGATTCAAATATCTACATCCACGTATATATCAATTAAACAGTAGTTTTTGCACTGCCCTTTTTAGTAGACTTTGGACACCCTACTGTTTTATTTTTATCCAATTTGTTTTTTCCTTGTTAACAAATGGGTATAATCCTATAATCTCTAGTAATCGGTTATAAATTCGTCACCGGTTTTTTTATAAATAAAATATTCCAAAAGGTTAATTAATAATGCAAACGCCAGTCATTCTAATCGTAGAAGATGAAGACGTAACTCGACTGAACCTAGTTAGTTTATTTGAAGCTGAAGGGTACAAAGTTATTGAAGCCATTGATGGCGATGATATGCATGACAAGCTTACAAATAACGATGACGTTAATCTTGTAGTTATGGATATCAACCTTCCTGGTAAAAACGGTCTTATTTTAGCCCGTGAATTACGCCAAAAGCGTAAAGTAGGTCTTATATTCCTAACGGGTCGTGACAACGATGTTGACCGTATTTTAGGTCTTGAAATTGGCGCAGATGACTACGTTACTAAGCCATTCAACCCGCGTGAATTAACTATTAGAGCTCGCAACCTTATTACTCGTACTGCTTTAGGCGGTGAAGAGTCAGCACTAGAAACAAATGGTGTTATTACGTTTAACGGTTGGGAACTTGATGAAAATAGCCGTTGTCTTACTTCTCCAAATGGCGACGCTAAACGTTTACCAAAAGGTGAGTACAGAGCACTTCGTTTAATGCTTGATTCTCCAGGTCGTATTTTTAGTCGTGAGCAATTAATCAAGCACATGACCGGCCGTGAGCTTCGTGCAAATGACCGTACTGTTGATGTTACTATTCGTCGCATTCGTAAGCATTTTGAAAGTGATAACTCAACGTCAGAGTTAATCAGCACCATCCATGGTGAAGGTTACCGTTTCATTGGTAAAATTGACGCTTAATTAGAGCTAATTAGTTTTACTCTAATTGCTGTAAAAATAAATGAAGGGCTTTTTGTCCTTCATTTATTTTATCTGCTAAAACATCTAACCACTGCTTTAACACTTCATCAGATTCATCAATCGCACCATGCTCCATTATTTTGGCATGAAGCTGCACATCATTTAAACCTACCGATCCAGCCGCACCTTTAAGTTTATGCGCTACTGATTCATACTCTTCTCTATCGCCGGCATTTAATGAAGTAAGTAATTCTTGCTGATATTGTGGACTTAGCTTTTCAAATAACTGACTACTGCGCCTAAATACAACCAAGCCCATCGAATTTACAAAGTCTTCTATTGTTTCAATATCTAATAAGTGTGCATCAATGCCCTCTAGCGCTTCTTCACTTACTTTTAGCTGTGGCTCTGTGCATTCACTTTGCTTAATGCCAAATAAGTCAGCCAGCATTTTATCAAGCTTAACTGTGTTAATTGGCTTAGCCAACGCACCTTGTATTGATATACCTTCAAGCTCTTTTTCAGCACTGCGTACATTGGCAGTTAAAGCAACAATAGGTAATTTATCAAAGTGGCTATCTGAGCGTATTTGCTTAGCAACCACGTCACCGTTTATATCTGGCAATTGCATATCAAGTAGTACTAAATCTAAGTCATCTTCGGTTTCGACGAACGAGAGTGCATCTTCACCGGTTTCAGCCCATAACACTTCATGGCCTCGTTGCTCTAATAGATTTGTAGCAATTTCGGCGTTAAGAGGCACATCTTCTACTAGTAGAATATACAAACCACGGCCAACATAACTTTGCTCTGTTGGTGCAACACATAAACTAAGCGGTATTTGCACTGTAAAACAACTTCCTTCGCCTTCAGTACTATTTACCGTAATTATCCCTTTCATTGCACTTACAAGTGCCTTGGTTACAGCTAAACCAATACCTGAGCCTATTGCGTTAGTGCCTTTTAAATCCGGCGCTTTGTAATACATATCAAATATATGGGCAAGCTGCTCTGGTGGAATACCTTGACCGGTATCTAGTACCTTAATAACTAACCATGGGCCTTCTACACGATTTTCTCTGCTGCATTCGAGTGTTACTTTGCCTTGCTGAGTAAACTTAACGGCGTTGTTAATTAAGTTCCAAACAACTTGGCGTAATCGAGTCGGATCGAGCTGCGCGTAAACATCAAGTATGCCATTGCGCTTAATATCAAACTCAAGCTCTTTTTGCTCAGCTATTAAGCCTGCAAAATTAACTACATCGTTTATAAAGTCTGACACATTAATAGAATTGGTTGCTATATCGAGCTGATCTCTATCTATTTTATCTAAATCTATAATATCGTTAAAAATATTACCGAGTGTTTCAGCACTCGAAAAAATAGTATTGCCCCAACTACGCTGCTGCTTATTAAGCTCTGTGTCTAATAACATACGCGTTAAACCAACAATGCCATTTAAAGGAGTACGTAGTTCATGGCTCAGCGTAGCAATAAACTTACCTTTGTCTTTATAGGCAGTTTCGAGTGCCTGTGCTGCTTCTTTACGGCTAGTGATATCACGACCAAAGCCCAGTAAACCAATGTAGTCACCGTCATCATTTATAAAAGGTAATTTACGCAGCTCAAACCAACGTGTTTCACCATTTACTTCATAACCCACATCGATAGTTAGTGCTTTATGGCTTTGCTCTACTTCTTTATCGGTTGCCAAAACTTCAGCTAAAAAATGACTCGGGAATATCTGCTCTACCGTTTTTCCTATTAGCTCACTACTTGATTTTCCCATTACCTCTTCAAACATTTTATTACAGCCGGCAAATACACCGTTGTTATCACGGTAATAAAATAGATCGGGAGATGAATCAACGATTGAGCGTTGCAACATACTTTGTTGGGCAAGTTCTTGTTGTGTTTTTTTACGCTCAGCAATTTCTCGGCGCAGCTCTTCAATAGCGCGATGCTTGGCATGAAATGCCATTTTACGCTCATCAATTTCAATATTTAAACGGCTAATGTTGTCTTTTAGGGTTTGGTTTAAGAGTTTTTCCTGTTTGGTTGCGCTATCTAAATAAGCATACGAGGCATCTAATTGACGAATTGAATTAAGTAATACACTTATAATTAAAGGAGAAACCACAGCAGTAAAAAATACCACAGCCAAAATATCAACAAGGTGTAATTCGCCTATCGCAACATAATAAAACATGCTCGATAAAATAAGAGATACAGTTAAAAATAAAGTGTAACAAATAGCTGCGGTTTTAAATTCACCAAATCGCGTTATTGAGCTGGAAAGTACCCGAGCCCAAGGGCTCAAAGAATAATCGGTCATACGTAATTTTATCTCTTAGCTGTGTGCTTAAATATAAAGAAGGCAATGCGCATGTATAAACATACCATTTTCCCAGATTTTAGCATTTTTCTCCTACCACTACCCATGTTGTGCGATAAAAACAGAATTTTTCATGTTTGATTTTGCTCATCTCTTAAACTCATCATTTCAGCAATAAATTATTTAGTGTAAAATGCCCCGCTTTATTATCTCCAAAATACGAGTAGCGCACATGCAAACCAATATGCCAGATATAGCAGACACTGCACCCGCTTTACAAACAGGTAAATTAGACTGGGTTGGCATGGGCGAAATCGAACTGCCATTTATTTTTGAGTCACGAGACTTATCTCCAGTTACAGTAAATGCCAAAGCTCGTGCATTTGTAAATTTGCATAAAGAAGATGCCAAAGGCATTCATATGTCACGTCTATTTTTAGCACTTGACCTGCTTTCAACTGAGCAGCAAGTCAATCCGCAAACAATAGCGCAAGCACTCGATACTTTTATAACTAGCCACGAAGGGCTGAGCGATAAAGCACAAATTGAATTTAAATTTGAATTACCGCTACGCCGTAAATCACTATTAAGTGGTAAAGCGGGCTGGAAAAGCTACCCAGTTGTACTTACCAGTACAATTGAAAATAACATTATTAGCTACGAGCTAACTGTAGATGTTACCTATTCTTCAACGTGCCCTTGCTCTGCAGCACTTGCGCGCCAGCTTATACAAAACGCGTTTAACGAAAAGTTTAACCAAGAAACCTTAAGCCAAAAAGATGTGCACGAATGGCTAGGCACTACACAAGGCATAGTCGCTACACCTCACTCGCAGCGCTCTATTGCCAACGTAAAAGTAAAGCTTGATAGCAATATTCAAGAATTTGACGTAGTGACTCTAATAAATACCCTCGAAGCTGAACTTAAAACGCCTGTACAAGCGGCAGTAAAACGCGAAGACGAGCAAGAATTTGCCCGTTTAAATGGTCAAAATCTTATGTTTTGTGAAGATGCAGCGCGTAAAATTAAAGCTTTATTAGAAACAGATAATTACAGCGATTACTGGCTGCAAATAAACCATTATGAATCACTCCATGCACACGATGCTGTAGCTATTGCGGTTAAAGGTATTGAAGGTGGATACAAAGCTTAATAGCTACATAGTTTTAGCTTTTATAAACAGTTGGTAATTATTTTATAACTCATACTTTTTAGGCACGTAAATTGCTTTATTTGAGCAGTGTCAATTTGTTGTTATGGAGTTACCGTATGGAATTCGCTTTATTATTAATTCTAGTATTAGTTGTCGGGGCTTCTGTTGTTGCGTCAAAATTTAATGACGATGGCGGAAACCCGTATCCTTTTACCCGCAAGCAAACTGTTTTTACGCAGGTTGAAGGCGCTTTTTTAAATCTTCTCGAGCGTGCTGTAGGCGATCAATATAAAATTGTTAGTCGCGTTAAGTTAATTGACGTTATTGACTGTAAGCAAGGTCTTTCTATTAAATCTAAACGTGCTGCTTTAGCTAAAGCTAAAAATAAGCAACTCGACTTTGTATTAATCGATAAAGAAAAACTCACTATTGTTGCGGCCGTTGACCTAGTTAACAATGCGAATAAAGATGGTCACAAAGCTCAACGCGACTGGTTTGTAAACGGTGCACTAGAGTCTGCGGGCATTCCACATATTCGTATGAAAGTTAAATCAGGCTACCGTCCTTCTGAAGTACGCGATGCAATTATGTTTAAACTTGGTAAGCCTGCAGCAACACAAACGCAGCGCCCTGTTCGTAATCGCTCACATAAGCCAGCGGTACTTTCACCTTCTCAAGCCAAAGCACAAACAACTGCTTTAGCTGAAATTTAAAAACCAAATTAAATACTCTCCTAAAAAGTATTTAAAGCGAGCTCATAAACAAGCTCGCTTTTTTGTTTTTTATTGCTAACTTCACGTATAATCAAGTGATTCAAACTCAGGAATTAAACATTATGAATGTTGGTATTATTGGCGCAATGGAGCCAGAAGTTAAAATTTTACGTGAAGCGATGCAAAACCCACAAATTTTAACTAAAGCAGGTTTCACTTTTTATACTGGTGAATTGGCTGGTAACACAGTAACACTTGTTCAATCTGGTATTGGTAAAGTAGCATCAACAATTGCAACTACCTTACTGATTGATAACTTCAAACCTGATTGCGTAATTAACACAGGCTCTGCCGGTGGATTCGATCCTTCTCTAAGTGTTGGCGACGTAGTAATTTCGTCAGAAGTACGTCATCACGATGTAGATGTTACTGCTTTTGGCTACGAAATTGGCCAAGTACCACAAATGCCAGCAGGCTTTACAGCTCACCCTAAATTAGTTGAAGCAGCACAACAAACAATCGAACAAATCAGTGATGTTAAAACACTTGTTGGCTTAATTTGTACTGGTGACACATTTATGTGTGACCCTGTGCTTATCGATAAAGCACGCAGTGATTTTCCTACAATGCTTGCCGTTGAAATGGAAGGCGCTTCAATTGCACAAACGTGTTTTACGCTTAACACACCATTTGTTGTAATTCGCTCAATGTCTGATATTGCAGGTAAAGAGTCACCACAATCATTTGAAGAATACCTAGAAACAGCATCAATCAACTCATCTAAAATGGTTGTCGCACTTTTAGAAAAGCTAACTGCAGTGTCTCTGTAAATGCTTAGCAATATTGTTCAAAACCACTTGGACTTTATTGCCTTCATACTAGCGCTCCTTGCTGAGCGCTTTATTCCCCTTATTAGCTGGTATCATCCTAATACAGCGTTAAATGCTGTTTTTAGTGCTATTGGCAAGCGCATATACAAAAGCAAAGAACCTAAAAGCTATCAATATTTGGCAGCTATACTCGCAAGCACGCTCATTTTAAGTGTCATTCTCATTATTGTAGTGCTACTACTCGAGTTTGCTTTTTACCCTGAATTACTCGCTGGCCTTATTTTATACTTATGCTTAGAAAGTAAGAGTATTGATAAAAAAGCACTTCGCATTGCAAAGCTAACTAAACAAAATCAAAAATCGACAGCACGCGAATTACTAAAACCACTGCTTGCCCGTGAAGTTAATAGGCTTTCATCTCCTGGTATTATCAAAGCATTAATTGAAAGCTTAATACTGCGCACTGCTCGATACTATTTCGTAGTTATATTTATATTTTTAGCCTTTGGCCCTATTGCGGCCCTCGCCTATCGATTACTTACTTTAATACAACAAGCCTGGCGTAGTGACATATCCCCAAATAGCTACTTTTTAAAACCGCTTAAAACTCTGTTGTTTATTATTGAGTATATTCCAATGCGCTTACTCGCTTTAACTATTGCAGCAAGTAGAGCGAGCAAACAAAGCATGCATTACATAAAGCATTATGGCAGACATTTTTATCAAACAAATACAGGTTGGCTACTAAGCACATGCTCTGCATCACTTGGCGTGCAGCTGGGCGGGCCTGCAGTTTATTTAGGTACTCGCTTTAATAAAATGCGTATAGGTACTGATAGACTACCTACACCCGAGGATGTACCTGTAATAATTAACAGATTAAATCAGGCGCGGGTATTTTGGTTGTTAGTAATTGTAAGTATTGAAATATTAAAAGTGATTTAGTGACTATTTAGTGACTACCTCGTAACTATTTACAGACCCCAAAATACGAGCACAAAAAAACCAGCCTAGGCTGGTTTTTTAGTTTTCAAACAGTATTTAAGCTACAGTGATGTTTGCAAACTTACGTTTACCTACTTGGTAAATAGCCGTTGTGCCTTTTGCTATTTCAAGTTTGGTGTCAGTGATTTTATCTTCACCGTTAAGTTTAACTGCACCTTGCTTAATCATACGCATTGCTTCTGATGTACTTACTACTAAATTTGCTTCTTTAAGCAAGTTAGCAATTAAAATAGTATCTTCTGCAATAGTGATTGTTAGCTCAGGGATTTCATCTGGTAACGCTTTTTTCTGAAAACGCTGAATAAAATCATCATGTGCACCTTGTGCATCAGCTTCACTATGAAAACGAGCAATTAGCTCTTTAGCTAGTTCAATTTTAATATCGCGCGGGTTAGTACCTTGCTCAACACGTTCTTTTTGAGCTGCAATTTCTTCAATAGAAAGCGCGCTTAATAAATCGTAATAACGCCACATTAGCACATCACTAATTGACATTATTTTACCAAACATATCGTTAGGCGCATCAGTAATACCAATGTAGTTACCAAGCGACTTAGACATTTTTTGAACGCCGTCAGTACCTTCAAGTAATGGCATCATTAATACTGTTTGCGGCTTTTGGCCTTCAACTTTTTGTAGCTCACGGCCCATTAACAAGTTAAAGCGCTGATCAGTACCGCCTAGTTCAACATCTGACTCTAGTGCAACCGAATCCCAACCTTGTACCAGTGGATATAAAAACTCATGAATTGCAATTGGTTGGCCGCTGCCGTAACGCTTTTTAAAGTCATCACGTTCAAGCATACGTGCTACAGTTTGGTTTGCAGCAAGTTTTATCATACCTGCAGCGCCTAACTTTTCCATCCAAGTAGAGTTAAATGCAACAGTGGTTTTAGCAGGATCTAGAATTTTGAATACTTGTTCTTTATATGTTTCGGCATTGGCTAGTACGTCTTCGCGAGTAAGTGGTTTACGCGTTACGTTTTTACCTGTTGGGTCACCAATCATGCCAGTAAAGTCACCAATTAAGAAAATAACCTCATGACCTAAATCCTGAAAGGTTTTCATTTTATTAATTAGTACAGTGTGCCCTAAATGTAAATCAGGGGCTGTAGGATCAAAGCCAGCTTTTATTTTTAGCTTTTTGCCCGACTTTAGTTTTTCAACTAGTTCGTCTTCAATTAATATTTCTTCTGCACCGCGTTTTATCTCTGCTAGAGCGGTTTGTAAATCCACTTTGTGTTACTCCAAAATTCTGCCTACGAAGGGGCGGACTAGTTACTTGTAATCACGGTTTAATATAGGTTTAAACCGAATATATATATGTAGCTAACATAACAAATTTCTACCTAATTAAAATAACTTTTTAAGTTATTAATGCAACTAAACAAAATGAATTGAGTCTTAGTTAGATAGGACGTTAAAAAAGGCTTCCTAACCCTGATTTTAGCGTAGTTTAAGGTTAGTTTAAATCTACAAAGCACTAGTATTCGTACATTATTAAGTATATCCTGCAATATTATGTATTTATTATCTTGACAGCAGAAAAAGGCACGTTATGGTTCACGTGGTTAACACTCTCCCAAAAAAACACAAATTGCTTATTTTAGGTTTAGTTTCTGCTATTGCCGGCTTGGCATTTCTTCCTTCTGAAAAAGCGACTGCTTCTAAAGACAATAATGCAGATGCATTAGAGATAGGCAAGCGCTATGAGTTACAAGTTAAAGTTGATGACAACGAAAAATTAACTGAGTTAAATTCAGAGCAAGCAGCAGAAAAGTTACCAGAATACGACTTTGTCGATCATAAAGTTAAAAATGGCGACAATTTAGCAATTATCTTCAAACGTGCTGGTTTTTCAGCTCAAACGCTCCATAAACTAATTAACACTAACGCAGAAACGCGCAAGCTAACTAAAATTCACCCTGGTGAAATACTTAGCTTTGCGACAGCTGAAGATGGCTCTTTGGCTCAACTGCGCTATGTGATTTCAAAAACCGATACTTTATTTGTTACCTTAAATGAAGAAGGTAACTACGATACAGCTATTGATAGTAAAGAAATTGAAACGCTAACCAAAACCGCTGGCGGCGAAATATCTAACAACTTTTGGACTTCAGCAATAGCGGCAGGTTTAAGCGAACGTCAAATAATGAACTTTGCTGACATATTTGGTTGGGATGTTGATTTTGCAAACGACATTCGTAAAGGCGATGTGTTTGGCTTAATTTACGAGTCTCACTATGTTGATGGCGAGTTTATTGGTACCGGTAAAATTATTGCCGCTGAATTTGTAAACCAAGGTCAGCGCTTTGCAGCGATTCGCCATACCGACGGCAATTTTTATACGCCTGAAGGGCGTAGCATGAAAAAAGCATTTTTACGTGCACCTGTAAGCTTTAAGTATATTAGTTCGAGCTTTAATCCTCGTCGCTTACACCCAGTTACTGGGCAAGTTAGAGCGCACCGTGGTATCGACTTTGCTGCACGCACTGGCACACCGGTGGTTGCATCAGGTAACGGTAAGGTAGTTAAAGCGGGTTACAGCAAGTACAACGGTAACTACGTATTTATTAGCCATGGCACACAATATGTAACTAAGTACTTACACCTAAATAAGAAACTAGTTAAAACGGGCCAAAAAGTTAAACAGGGCCAACAAATTGGTACTGTAGGTTCTACGGGTCGTGTTACTGGCGCGCATTTACACTATGAATTTTTAGTAAATGGCGTTCATCGTAATCCTAAAACAGTAAAACTTCCTAAGTCAGAGCCACTACCTCGCTCAGAACTTGCTAAGTTTAAACCGATTGCAGATAACTTTATTGCCCAACTTGAGCGCAATCGCGAGCTACAGTTAGCACTTAAATAAAGTTTATTAATAAACATTAAAAAAGCCTTTGCAGGTTTAACCTGCAAAGGCTTTTTTGTATACGCTAAAAACCATTAATACATTAATACATAAATGAGCTGAATCACTAAAGACACCATCACTAATGGCCAAATATATTTGCTGTATTTGGTTGCACCGTTGAGCCCTATTTTACTTTGATATTTTTCAAGCAATGGAATAAGTATCGCTAGCGCGACAAACAAACCAATTAAAATAACGAATATATTCATATTAGTGCCCTACTTATGGTAGCTCATGGCCTTTAGCGCTTACATAAAGTGCATACCAATGCTCACGAGTTAGTTGTACGTTCACAGCATCACAAGAGGCTTTAATGCGCTTGGCATTAGTTGTTCCAATAATAGGCTGAATAGATGCGGGATGGCGCAGTAACCATGCAATAACAATAGCCTCAGCAGACGTATCATAAAGTGCAGCCAGCTTATTAACTAAAAGACTGGTGTTAATATCAGCCTGCGATGCGTTTGATAAATCACTGCCGCTGTATAATCCTTGGCATAGACTGCCCCAGCTTTGAATTTGAATTTCAAAATGGCGACAGTACTCAATACTACCGGGCGTAAAATTAAGATCCTTACCGTCACTGTTACCGGCATATACACCTTCATCAACAAACTGATGCTTTTGTAAACTAGCCTCAATTTGATTAGCCACAATCGGCATATCAAGTGCATGCTGTAAAAAATTCATTTGATGTTGCTGCATATTCGATACTGCAAAATTGCGCACTTTACCGCTTTCTTTTAAGCAACTAAATATACGAGCAATTTCGTTAACTTCCATGAGTGGATCAGGACGATGTAGCATAAGTACGTCTAAATAGTCTGTATTTAATCGCTTCAAGGATGCTTCAACTGATTGCTCAATCCACTTTGATGAAAAATCATAGCGCTTTGGCCCTAAGTCATCTTCAAAACGAATCCCACACTTAGATTGAATATACATGTGCTCTCTAAGCTCTGGTCGCTCGCTTAATGCTTTACCAAAAACCTGCTCCGCTTTACCAAAAGTATAAATATCAGCATGGTCAAAAAAGTTAATGCCACCTTCAATAGCGTTATCTATGCATTCATGAGTTTGCTTAACATGTGCATCAGTGATTGCGTCTTTATTCCAACCGCCGCCCAGACCCATGCATCCGAATACAAGTTTACTAACATGAGGTAAGTGCTTTGCTAAAGGTGTGTGAAGCATGATAACTATCCTTAAAATTTTGAAGAGCTGCTACTGTAAACAAAAAGCGCTGAACAAGAAACCATTTAGCGGTGAACAAATTAAGAACAAAAAAAAGCGCAGTAAACTGCGCTTAATGGTTAATCTATTTTAAATTACATTTTTAGCCAACGAGTGCTAGCAATATGCCCGCAGCAACTGCACTACCAAGTACACCCGCTACGTTGGGTCCCATAGCATGCATAAGTAAAAAGTTATGTGGGTTGCTTTCAAGGCCAACTTTATTAACTACTCGTGCCGCCATTGGCACAGCCGATACACCTGCTGCCCCAATTAATGGGTTTATAGGTGTTTTAGATATACGGTTAAGTCCTTTTGCCATAAATACGCCAGATGCCGTACCAATTGCAAAAGCCAGTGCGCCAAGCACTAAAATACCAATCGTCTCAACAGTTAAAAACTTATCTGCAGCAAGCTTTGAACCTACAGCTAAACCTAAAAATATAGTTGTAACATTGATGATTTCGTTTTGAGCACTGTTACTTAATCTATCAACAACACCCGACTCTCGCATTAAGTTACCTAAACAAAACATACCTACAAGCGGTATAGCAGCCGGTAAAAACATAGCCGTTAAACTAAGCACCATAAGAGGGAAAATAATCTTTTCCTTTTTAGATACTTTGCGAAGCTCTGGCATCTTAATTTTACGTTCTTCTGGGGTTGTTAACGCACGCATAATTGGCGGCTGAATAATTGGCACAAGTGCCATATATGAGTATGCTGCTACTGCTATTGCACCAAGTAAATCAGGAGCCAGTTTTGACGCTAAAAATATTGCTGTTGGCCCATCTGCACCACCAATAATGGCAATAGCTGATGCATCCTGTAGAGTAAACTCAAAGCCTGGTACATAATTTAATAATATTGCGCCAAACAAAGTAGCAAAAATACCAAACTGTGCAGCCGCACCTAATAACAACATACGTGGGTTTGCAATAAGCGCGCTAAAGTCGGTCAGCGCCCCTACTCCCATAAATATCAATAACGGAAAAACCCCCGTATCAATACCCACGTAATAAACGTAATACAAAAGCCCACCTGGGTCTGACAAACCTGCCACTGGTACATTTGTTAAAATTGCACCAAAACCAATCGGTAGCAATAATAGTGGTTCAAAGCCTTTAGCTATCGCTAAAAACAGTAATAAACACCCTACCGCAATCATAATTAACGATGGGATTGTAAAGTTAGCAATGCCAGTAGCATTCCAGAGGTTTAAAATACCTTCCATCCTCTATTTACTCCTAAGCTAATGCAATCATAGCGTCGCCGGTAGTTACAGCATCGCCTTCACCAACTAACACTTCAGCAATTGTTCCGGTATGCGTAGCGCGTATTTCAGTTTCCATTTTCATGGCTTCCATAATAATCACTACATCGCCTTCGTTAACAACTTGCCCAGCTTTTACCTTAATCTTAAAAATATTACCGGCTAAAGGTGCGTTAAGGGTTTCACCTGATGCAACTGAAGCAGATTGAGGAATGTGCTCAGAGTCTTTTAATGTTACCTCTTTTAGCTCACCACCTTGCGCCACTACTACGTCGTAAACTTTACCATCTACTTTTACGCTGTATTGCTCAGCTTTAACGCTACTATTATTTGATCCCGATTTTGGTGCTGCCTTATTGCTCTTATCTTCAACGGTAGGAATAGGCTCAAATGCATCAGGGTTATTACGATTTTTAATAAATTTCAAACCAACCTGCGGAAACAATGCATAAGTTAGTACGTCATCAATTTGCTCATCAGCAAGTGTTAAACCTTGCTCTTGCGCTTCTTTTAATAATTCAGCTTCAAGCGTTGCAAGCTCTGGTGCAATGTTATCTGCAGGGCGACAAGTAATAACCTCTGCTCCATCAAGCACACGCTCTTGTAGCTCTTTATTCATTGGTGCTGGTGTTAAGCCATATTCACCTTTTAATACGCCAGCAGTTTCTTTAGTAATTGTTTTATAACGCTCACCGGTTAGCACGTTAAGTACTGCCTGAGTACCTACAATTTGCGACGTGGGTGTTACTAAAGGTAAAAAACCAAGATCTTCACGTACGCGTGGGATCTCAAGTAAAACTTCATTAAGCTTATCTGCCGCGCCTTGCTCTTTAAGTTGGTTTTCCATGTTTGTAAGCATGCCACCAGGTACTTGAGCGAGTAAAATACGACCATCAACCCCTTTTAAGCTACCTTCAAATGCCGCATATTTTTTACGTACATCTCTAAAGTAAGCAGCAATTTCTTCTAGATGGTTTAAATCAAGGTCAGTATCGCGCTCAGTTCCTTCAACTATCGATACAATAGTTTCAGTTGCTGTGTGTCCGTAAGTCATACTCATTGATGAAATAGCGGTATCAAGCATATCAATGCCTGCATCAATCGCTTTTTGATAAGTCGCAGTACTTAAACCTGTTGTAGCGTGGCACTGCATAGCAATAGGAACCGATACGGTTTCTTTAAGTGCTTTAATTAGTTTTTCAGCATCGTACGGCTTTAATAAACCCGCCATGTCTTTAATACAAATTGAGTGACAGCCTAAATCTTCTAATTGCTTAGCAAGAGTCAGCCACATATCAAGCGTATGAACAGGACTTACTGTGTACGAAATAGTACCTTGAGCATGTGCGCCTACTTTTATAGCCGCTTTAATCGCTGTTTCTAGGTTACGTACATCGTTCATTGCATCAAATATACGAAATACGTCAACGCCATTTTTATGTGCGCGTTCTACAAATTTTTCAACTACATCATCAGCGTAATGGCGGTAGCCTAATAGGTTTTGACCGCGTAATAGCATTTGCTGTTTAGTATTAGGCATCGCTTTTTTAAGCGCACGAATACGCTCCCAAGGATCTTCGCCTAAATAACGAATACACGAATCAAATGTAGCACCGCCCCACGATTCAATAGACCAATAACCTGCATTATCTAGCTTGCTAGCAATAGGTAGCATATCGTCTAGGCGCATACGTGTTGCGAGCAATGATTGGTGCGCATCGCGTAATACCAATTCTGTTAATTTTAATTTAGCCATGTGTGTGCCCCTTATTTATTATTTGATTTGTACTGAGCAATGGCAGCACTAATAGCAGCGATGTGCTCATTAGGCACACCTTGAGATTTAAAAGACGGTGATTTAGCTGGTGATGCCTCTGGTTCGCTATAGCGCGTCACCAAATTAGACATAAGCGTTACTGCACCAATTAATATCGACAGAAATACAAACACCCCAACCATACCAGTTAGCATTAAGCTACCAGCCGTTGTGAGTAGAGCACCTATATCCATTTTTCTCCCCCTTGAAACCCATATCGAAAATAAAAAATCGATTTAATTAAATATTTATTCACTGGATAATAACAAAACTAGTCGCTTTGTCTACATCTTGTAAATTGGTAAAACCAATTAAACTATAAACAACATAACACTCAACAAATTTACATGCCATAACCCAGCAATCATGCGCCCTACAATACATACAGAAAATAACGACTATAGCTAATAGTTATATGGAAGTTGTTAATTAACTATTCAACTTAATAAAAATAACCGCCAAATTTTATAATAAGTACAAAAACACACATCAATTGTTAATTGGTCTTACCAAAAACATTATTTTTAGTGAATATTTACCGGTAACTTGTAACAGTGTGAATAACTTACATAACAAAGCGTAAAAATTACTAACTAACTAATAACTAAAAACACAGTTAAAAACCATAACTATATGATATAAAACAAAAATAAACTTTGGCATATAACTGGCATTAGTTATTGTGAGCAAATTTGATAACCAAGGAGAAAACAATGTTACGCTGGACAATTACATTTTTAGTTATTGCTTTAATCGCTGCAGTGTTAGGTTTTGGTGGCATCGCAGGTGCCGCAGCTGGTATAGCAAAAATTATATTTTTTATATTTTTAGTACTTTTAGTGATCTCATTAGTTTCAGGTGCACTACGTGGTAAATCACCCAGGTAGATAAAGCATTCAACTAACAAACACTAAAATTTAATTAATACTTACAAGGAATTACATTATGAATTCAACAACTGTAAAAGCAGCACTAATCGGTCTATTCGCAAGTTTCTTCATCATGGGTTGTGAAGACAATCATGCAGAAGACGCAGGCGAACGTATTGACGAAGCAGTAACTGACGTGCAAAACAAAGTAGAAGATGCATGTGAAAATGTTAAAGAAGGCGTAAACGCTGAAGAAACTAACTGTTAATTCTTCTTGTATCGCTAAAAAACGGCCTTAGGGCTAACACCATTCAGTTAAGCATGCTTTGACTTAATGGTGTACCGAGTTTTTGAAATTCGAACGGTCCTACTTTTGG
>NZ_JBEOOL010000044.1:0-22997 GCF_040309225.1 Pseudoalteromonas sp. GW168-MNA-CIBAN-0100
GTGGAAAACTTAACGCGGTGGTTAAAATTCACTTGTAGACGCGCTGCTTGCGGGCGTTTAAAAACGTAGTTTTTAGGGTGGGTGATTAAGTAATTAGAAGCTGCGCTTCTCGCGCGAGCGAGCTCTGCGCCTACGTGGAAAACTTAACGCGGTGGCTAAAATCCACCTGTAGACGCGCTGCTTGCAGGCGTTTAAAAACGCAGTTTTTAGATGGTTGAATTAATACCAACCCGCAATAATACTTAATCATTTTTAGGGGCTAAACGTGTCACTACCTGCGTTAAAAAATTCTCATTTAGAACAACTAAATAGCGAATTTTTTGCCTAGCTATCAACACGTTTTTCCATCCTCAAAATAGATCACTTAATTAAGCGAATTGGTATAAGTAATTAGAAGCTGCTACCCATTTTCTTCAGGCATAAAAAAAGCCGCATAAAATGCGGCTTTGGAGGTTTAGTCTCACTTCACTTTGGGCGTGTCTCCAAAACTTAGTGAATACGTTACCAAGGAACTGTTATGTATTATTTAAGCTATTGACTCTAACGCAATTTTAACCATTTCGTTAAACGTGCTTTGACGCTCATCAGCAGGTGTTGCTTCGCCAGTGATTACGTGGTCACTTACTGTAAATAATGCCATTGCGTTTGCGCCGTATTCAGCTGCAACGCCGTATAAACCTGCTGTTTCCATATCTACTGCTAGCATGCCTAACTTGTCTAAGTCTTTATAGAACGAGTCATCTGCTTGATAGAATGTGTCTGTCGTAAATACGTTACCTACTTTTGCTTTAATTCCTAGCTCTTTAGCAGCGTTTACGCCGTTTAAAAGTAGGTCAAAGTTAGCAATAGCAGCAAAATCGTAGCCACGTACGCGTGCACGGTTTACGTTTGAATCTGTGCTTGCACCTTGTGCAAAAATTACGTCACGAATTTTGATATCTGTGCCAATACCGCCACACGTACCAATACGTATAATATTTTTAACGCCAAAGCTTACAATTAGCTCACGTGCATAAATAGACATTGATGGAATGCCCATGCCTGAACCCATGATACTTACTGGCTTACCTTTGTAAGTACCAGTGAAACCGTACATGTTACGAACGCCTGTAACTTGTACTGCATCATCTAAAAAGTTTTCAGCAATATATTGCGCACGTAGCGGATCGCCTGGCATTAATACTGTTTCGGCGAAATCACCAACGTTTGCACTGATATGCGGAGTACTCATTAATTGTTTTCCTTTTTATTTGGCATTTTTAGCTCATTTAAAAAGCTGTCGCCGTAATCAAGCGCAGATAAGCTAAACCACTGTGCCAGTGTTTGACCTATATCTGCAAAGCTGTTGCGTTCACCTAATGGTGTGTTACTCATACCTGGTTGGTATGCAATAACAGGTACGTATTCACGAGTGTGCTCAGAACCTGGAAAGGTTGGGTCACAGCCATGATCTGCAGTGATCATTAATACGTCATCTGCTTTTAACTGATTTAGTATAGTTGGTAAATAGTCATCAAATTCTTTTAATGCTTTTGCGTATCCTACTGGATTACGACGATGACCAAATTTTTCATCAAAATCAACTAGGTTAGTAAAGATTAAGCTACGATCTGGCGCACTTTCCATTACTTCACTGGTTTTTTCTAGCAAGTTCATAAGCCCAGGTGCTTTATGCTTTTGGGTTATGCCCTGATGCGCGTAAATATCTGAAATTTTACCAATACTAATTACTTCGCCGCCGTCTTTTGCTAGTACATCTAGCAATGTTGGTGCTGGCGGAAGTACTGAATAGTCACGACGATTACCCGTTCGAGCAAAGTCTTGGCTATTTGAACCCAAAAATGGCCGCGCAATCACTCGTCCTATGTTCATTTCATCAAGTAGCGCCCGTGCGATTTCGCAAACTTGATAAAGCTTCTCTAGGCCGAATGACTCTTCATGCGCGGCTATTTGAAACACGCTATCAGCTGAGGTGTAACAGATTGGTTTACCTGTTTTTACGTGCTCTTCACCTAGCTGTTCTAAAATGGTAGTTCCTGATGCATGGCAATTGCCTAAAATGCCTGGAATACCTGTACGAGCAATAAACTCGTCTATAAATTCTTGTGGGAAACTTGGCTGTGTTTTTGGGAAATATCCCCAATCAAATAACACAGGTACGCCTGCCATTTCCCAATGACCTGATGGCGTGTCTTTTCCGCTAGAGATTTCTTTAGCGTAACCCCATGCACCTTGAGGAGCTTGGCGGTCTGAAATTAAACACGGTTCGCCACCGGCAGCTTCACATGCATCCACTAACCCAAGTTTTGATAGGTTAGGAAGAGACAGTGCACTGCCTGTTTCGTCGTAATATGCTTTTAGTAAGTGAGCGAATGTATTAGCCCCAAGATCGCCGAATTTATCTGCATCTGGTGCTGCACCGATTCCTAGGCTATCTGCCATTAAAATAATTGCTCTTGCCATTTTGACCTCACTTTGATTCTAGGTGGTTACTTTATCCGCTGATCGAATTTTCCGTACAGGACAAAAGTCCTGTTTCATAAAACCTAAACATTATAAATTTGCACCCTTGAGCGAAGCAAAAGAGATTAATCGTGTCTTTTTTGCTATTGTGATCTACCAACAATATATCTTTCTGTGTGGATGAGAACTTTAGTGACACGAACTACTATTATAGCCATTGCAGGCGCATCAGCGTCGGGCAAATCTCTTTTTAGCCAAACAATTTACAATGAATTGGTTAATGAGCTTGAACCAGGCGCTATCGCCATTATTGAAGAAGATGCTTATTACAAGGATCAGTCGCATTTGCCGATGGCTCATCGTACGCAAACAAATTACGACCATCCAGATGCATTTGAACACGCATTAATGCTTGAGCATTTAACGCAACTTCGTTGTGGTAACTCAGTAGAAGTACCAACGTATGATTATGCACAGCACACGCGTAGCGCAACCACACGACGAGTGCCAGCTGCTAAAATACTCATTGTTGAAGGTATTTTACTATTGAGTGATAAAGCGCTTAATAAAGAATTTGATATTAAGGTGTTTATAGACACACCTTTAGATATTTGTTTAATGCGTCGTATGCAACGTGATATGGAGCAACGAGGCAGAACATTACAATCTGTTGTTGAGCAATATCAGGCAACTGTTAGACCGATGTTTTATCAATTCATTGAGCCTTCTAAGCATAACGCTGATTTAGTTGTGACTCGAGGCGGCATGAACCGCGTTGCGATTGATATAATAAAAAGTAAAATTAAATATTTACTACAAGAATAACAACGGGAAACATTTGTATGACAACATTTATGAGCTTAGTAGGCATGTGTGTGCTACTAAGCATTGCCTTTGCTGCGTCAACTAATCGCAAGGCAATTAATTTAAGAACCGTTGGTATAGCATTTGCGATGCAAATTGTTATAGGCGGTTTTGTTCTGTTTTTCGAAGCAGGAAAAAATGTGTTAACTAGCATGTCATCAGCCGTCTCGTCGGTTATTGGTTATGCTAATGATGGTATTGGGTTTTTATTTGGTCCACTCGCCTCACAAGACACATTAGGTTTTATTTTTGCAATTCAAGTTTTGCCAGTTATCGTGTTTTTCTCAGCGCTTGTTGCTGTGTTATATCACCTTGGCATTATGGATTGGATAATTAGGATTTTAGGCGGCGGTTTACAAAAATTATTGAAGACCTCTCGCACAGAATCGCTTTCAGCAACTGCAAATATTTTTGTAGGCCAAACTGAAGCACCGTTAATAGTTAAGCCATTTATAGCAACGATGACAAAGTCGGAATTGTTTGCAGTAATGGTAGGTGGCTTAGCCACTGTAGCAGGCTCTGTAATGGCCGGTTACGTAATTATTGGCGTAGATCTTAAGTATCTTATTGCTGCGAGCTTTATGGCTGCACCAGGTGGTTTCTTAATGGCCAAGATGATTGTGCCAGAAACTGAAACGCCTAGAGATAACTTAGCTGATTTAGATTTAGATGACGAAGATAAGCCTGTAAATGTAATTGATGCAGCTGCATCAGGTGCTGCAAACGGTATGCATTTAGCACTTAATGTAGGTGCAATGTTACTTGCTTTTGTAGCGCTAATTGCATTATTAAACGGTTTATTAGGCGGTATTGGCGGGTGGTTTGATTACCCAACATTAACGCTTCAAGAAATATTAGGTTATGTATTTGCTCCAGTTGCATGGTTACTAGGTGTGCCATGGGATGAAGCGATTATAGCCGGCAGCTTTATTGGTCAAAAGATAGTAGTGAACGAGTTTGTTGCTTACTTAGACTTTATAAATTATCGCGATACGTTAAGCGCGCACACACAAGCAATCGTTACTTTTGCTTTATGTGGGTTTGCTAACTTATCATCGATAGCCATTTTACTAGGTGGGTTAGGCGGTATGGCGCCTAGTCGGCGGAAGGATATCGCACGCTTAGGGCTCAGAGCAGTGTTAGCAGGATCTATGGCTAACCTTATGAGCGCAGCAATTGCTGGGTTTTTCCTCTCGCTAGCTTAGAAACTTATTGAGATGAACACCGGTGTTGCAAAACAAGAGGATAGCGCTTTAAGGGGTTAAAGCTCTATCTGACTTGAACGATACTTCACCAAGGGCCGCAAGGCCCTTTTATCGTTTTAGGCCTTAATTTTTAGCCTCAACTACTTCAAACCTCAAGCCACTTATCTATCTAGCCCCCTTTATAGTTATACATAACTCAAATAAACCAATATCTTAGTAACAAGTTCACATAAATAATTTTTGTGTTTTTCATATTTTCAGCCACACTTATTATTACTTAAGCTAACCGAATGACGATTCGCTATTGTGAAATATATTCTTTATTCTCTTTTTTTAATTTGTTCTGTGTATGTTCAAGCAAAGGAAGCCCTGCTTGTTGTTACAGAGTTAGCACCACCAAACCAAGTATTGATTAATGGCGAGGTAGCAGGTGAAGGTACTCAGTTTATTAGAGATATATTTGCTGAGGCTGATCTCACACCTAACATTCAAATGTATCCTTGGGCACGTGCTTATAAAATTGCAGATGAGTTAAAAAACACCTTTATATACAGCCTTGCACGCACTGTAGAGCGAGAAAATAAATTTTATTGGATTGGACCAGTTGGACGATTTGAGCTGGGCTTTATCGGCCTATCAGAGCGAAATGATCTTATTATAAATAATACTGAACAAGCAAAAGTGTATAAAATTGCAATGCAACGCAATGACTTTTCAACACAAACCCTCACGAAACTTGGCTTTGAAGTTGTTTTAACCTCTGATATTCAAAAATCATACTCTTTACTATTAGCTAAAAAAGTAGATTTAATTGTAGACGATCCTTTATTCATGCAGCAGATGAGTGATTATCTAAAGCTCAAACCAGCACACTTAAAGTTTATTTATAAAATAGATGAGCTAACAATTGATGCTTATTTAGCTGCAAATAAAAAAACAGATATGCATTTAATAGAAGCACTGCAAGCTGCATTTTTAAAAATAAAGCAAAAGAAAGGGCTGCCTTACGAAAGATAAATCATTGAAGATAAGTATGCTTATGGGCGACAAAATCATCTTTCATTTTTAACTTTTTATATTCTTCATAAAATTACTTTATGACATGCTCTGGTACTGATTTATTAAATGCAATGTAATTGCTCACAAGCTTAGGAAGAGGTAATTCTTGCACTTCACTGCGTCAGTTGCTTTATATCCAAAGAGTTCTAGCTATACTTTATTGTAACTTTTGAACCTAAATTAGATCTATTTTTCTTCTTAAAAACAAATCCATATATTGTTTTCGCCTCTAAACATTAGTAAGTTTTCGCCCGCTTTAAAACCAATTTTATTTACGCCTAGAGCTGAATTGTTTTTTCGGCGTAAAATTTAGACCGCATACTTAATGGAATTGGTATAACTTACTTATCAGCTTTGAGCTTATAAAAGAAAGTTTGACTCGCGCCAGCGGCCCAGCCCAATAAAATTGGTGGGTCACGTTCGATGTTTTTAATTATTGAAACAATGCCAAAGTAAGGGGCTTTTAAACTAAGTTATAAGCACGCTTCCAAGGAAGCAATTTAAACTCGCAGGTTATATTAATAGCTGTGCAAATATCTTTTACGATATCGAGAGTAATACCAACAAGCTGATCTTTGTCGTTTTGAATTTGTTGTTTTGAAATTATAAGGGAGAAATGTTCGGTATAAATTACAAGCTTAAACTCACTTGCATTAGCGCAATGACTTAGAAGAATAGAAAAACGAATATTAGGAGGGGCTAAATAATAGCAATATCATTTAGTTAATTTACATTGATAATGGGCGTTGCTTGGTTTGAGTCAAATTTCAGACACAAAAAAAGCGCCTTAAGCGCTTTTTTTTCATTTTACTTAAAAAGTAAAATTATACAGCTGTGATGTTATCAGCTTGTGGACCTTTTTGACCTTGTGAAAGAGTAAACTCTACACGTTGGCCTTCAGCTAAAGTTTTGAAACCTTCGCTTTTGATTGCTGAGAAATGTGCGAAAACGTCTGGGCCATTTTCTTGCTCGATGAAACCAAAACCTTTAGACTCGTTAAACCACTTAACTGTACCTGATACGATGTTAGACATTGTAATATCCTGAAATAAAAATAAAAATATGCTCATAAGAGCGGGTGTAGCAAAAAATGAGATGGTACTTTAAAAACTTCAGGACGGTACTACAAGTATTACTTATATCGAAATGGAGATTTATAGCTTACATGCTTTCTTTCTAGCTGCGGCCCACTATATAGAGTTTAAATAATATGTCAAGTACCTATCTATAATCAGAATAATAAACAACCAAAACTACTTTTAGTTGTTATTAAAATTCAAATTCTAATGCGAGCCTAAAACTATGGTTTTTTTCTGATTGGCTTATCTCAGTGATGAAACCCGCTTCCCATTTTAATTGCTTTTGCCCATCAAAGCGCTGTAAACCTATAAAGCCAGGCCCTATACCAATAAAGTCTTCACCTACGTAAACCTCTATAGAAGGCTGGAAAGCAGAGCGATATCGATAGCGATATTGTGCTCTAAACTCACTTTCCCATTCATTTTTAATGTCTTGCCCCCACTCGTACACTAAAAAGGCATTCATAGTTAAGCTTGTTTTACCAAACTCTTTTTCGATCACAAAACCCGAAGTTGCCTCATACACATCTTCGTTATGTTTTTTTTCAAGCTCAAATAACGCGCCCCAATCAGCCCATAATTTACCTTGTTCAATTAATTGCCAACGTAGCTCAAGCTCATAAGCTTCTAATCCAAAGTCGCCGTTGTCGTCTCGCTCACCAACTAAATAGCCTTCGAGTGCCATTGTATCGTTAATAGCACCACCGCCACCCAAACGCTGCGCTAGTATGTTGCCACTATCTGTTTGGTGCGACACTAATCGCCACTCAAATTCACGCTCAAAAGGCAAAACATAGGGGTGATATACCTTATCAACAACAATACCATCGGCCTTTGCTTGGATTGAGAATACCAACAAACAAAGAGCGGTAAAACTAAGCGCTAAATATAGGTTGAGTGCTTTCATACACGTTCCTTAGTTATTGAAGCCGAAATAACATAACAAAGTAATAAAAATAACACGCTGCTTGTACTATATATAAGTACACTCATTAAATCAGGAGTGGCCTCGTAACCAACAAGAGCACGCAGTACACGGCCGAGCTCAGAGTTTTCGTTTAACAAATCACGTAAATCCCACACTGTTGAGGTGTTTGTAATTAAATCTATTTGACTCGCTAAATCCAGTGCAACTAATAATTTAGCCGCGCTGTTAAAAGCAAGCAAAGTAAAAAGCGGATACATACCAAAACGGTGCTTAATTGCATTCATTAAAAAGTACAGCAATACGCTAAAACTTAAACAAATTCCAACACCTAATAAAGTGCCAATAAATAAGCTTTGCCCTGCATCATTATTTTGCCAAAAACTGGTGAGGTAAATAATATAGTGGCTTAAATAGAGCGTTATTGTGCTTATAACTGCGATATAAAATGCCGCTGACTTTTGCTTTAGTGCAAATACCAATACAGCAATAAATATAGTGATACATAGCCCTATTTGTGAGTACTCTAACCCTTGGTGTTCAAACCACTGGCTCACCCACGACGCACTTTGCATGTACAAAAACGACATTACCGCGCCTATTACTAAAGCAGACCCTATTTTTAAAGAGCTTTGTTTTTTAACTACTTGTAGTAGCACTAATAAAATAGCCACTGGTAGTAATTGATTAAGGCTCATGACTAAACTAGTTATTAGCATGCTGCGCCCCTTCATCGCTAACTATAACAACGCCCCTTGCTGTATTTGGCGAAAACTCACCAAAAAACTCGTAATGCCCTTTACTTAGCGGTCCTATATAAATAATACTTTTACGATTTGGGTAGAGTACTTTTTCTCTGTTTAGATCAAAGCTATCAAACTCTTCTGGTGTACTATCTTGGTTTTCTATCAATAGTTTTACTTTTTTATTTGCGGGAATAATTATTTGCGAGGGATAAAACAAATGATCTTTTAAAATAATAAGGTACTCTTTACTCGCCGCGTTAAACGACAAAAATAGCAAACAACAAAGACATTGATTAAATAAACGTTTAGTCACTTTTTACTCCTGTAAAAGTAACCTTAACGGTTAGTCCGCCTAAAGGGCTATTCGCTAAATGAATACTTGCGCCATAAATAGCAATTATGTGTTGAACAATCGCCATACCTAAACCCGCACCTTGCTCGCCTGATGGATGTTGATCGCCACCCACGCGATAAAAGCGATTAAATATTCGGTCTTTTTGCTCTTCGGTCATGCCCGCACCAGAATCATCAATTTGCCAACTAAAGCCGTTATTACTTGACGCTAATTTAATTATAATTTGACCATTATCAGGTGTGTATTTTATGGCATTGCTAAGTAAATTAGCGATGAGTGTGGTTAATGTAAATTCATCACCATTAATTACAAAATCATCACCTTCGAGGCTAATCGTTTGATTTTTTCCGTCTATTTTGTCGTATTGCTCCGATACAACTTGCTGAGTAATCGCTAGCAATGACTGCTCGCTAAACTGCCTCTGCCATTGCTCAGGCTGAGTGCGCCCTAAAATTAGCATTTGTTCAACAATATTACTTAAGCGATTAATGCCTTGTGACATTGCTTGGAGTTCTTGATGGTTTTGCGAGTTGCTTTGCTTACTAGCTAAATTGTGTACATTAATTTTTAAGCTACTGAGCGGGGTACGTAATTCGTGAGCTGCATCTGAAGCAAAAAAGCGCTCTCGTAAGTAAGCGGTTTCTACTCGTTTAAATAAATCGTTTAAACGATTAATAACAGGTTTAATTTCTTCGTCGGTTACCTGCCAGTTAATTGGCGTAAAGTCGTTTGCTTGGCGAGTAGCCAACTGCTTAGATAGTCGGGTAAGAGGGGCTAATGCGTATTTAACAAAAAAACTTATAAAAATAGCAAGCAGAGGGACAGCCCATAACATAGGTAACATTGCAGATAAAATAACGGCTTCAGCTAATTCAAACCGCTTTGACATAGGCTCAGCAACGATGACTTTACGGGTATTTTTTCTCATCACAAACACTCGCATGCGCTGCCCTGCTACATTGGAAGTTTGAAAGCCCTCGCTAAAACTAATTTGGTTATTTGATAAACTCGATGAGCCACTAAGTAAACTATTATTTTGCCAAATTTGATACAACAACTGAGCACTATTATTGCTTACTTGTACTGCATTTGTGCTTAGTGCTAATGGTTGTTCAATTAAAACGCCAGCGACTATTTTAAGTTCATTATCAAGCAAGTTTTCGCCGTGGTGCATGCTTTTTTGATAGCCTTTTACTAATGCCAAAAAGCAAGTAAGCACCATCATTGAAAGTAAAATTAAGGTCAGACGTTTACGAATAGACATTTTCAACCCCGAAAGATAAACACACCCTAACGCTTACCAACCACGTAGCCAATGCCACGTAAGGTTTTAATAAAATCGCTAGGGAATTTTTTACGAAGATGATGAATATGCACCTCTATGGCATTAGAGCCAACTTCTTCACCCCATTGGTAAAGTTTGTTTTCGAGTTGTTGTTTTGATTGCACCCTTCCCTGATTTTCCATCAGCGCTTTTAAAAGCATGTATTCTTTACGCGGCAATGTAAGTGATTTCCCACTAACTGTCACCGTATGCGCTGAGCTGTCTATTACGACTTCTCCGTATTGTAACAAACTAGATTGAGTTTGATTAACACGTCGACTTGCTACACGTAGTCGAGCAAATAACTCAGCAGGATCAAACGGCTTCGCAAGGTAATCGTCAGCGCCCATGTCAAGCCCTTGGACTTTGTCATCAATACTGCCGCGAGCAGTTAAAATAACCACCGGAATAACTTTTTTTTGCGCTTTAATATGCTTTAAAACTTGCGAACCGTCGCCATCAGGTAATCCTAAATCGAGAATAACAAGCTCAATTTCACCACTAGAAAGGCACTCTAAGGCGTGTTTTACTGTGCCACTATGCTCTACGCTGTAGCCCTCTTGACGCAAAGAGCGAATAAGCCCTTGCGCCACTAAATGATCGTCCTCAACGAGTAATAAATGCATTATGTGTTTATCTTTTTAGTTTTTTATCTACTTTTACCAATAGCTGGCTTATTGCTTGTTGGCGATATTTATCTGCTTTTGCACGAGTATCACGAATGCCCGCGGCTTGTGCTACAAGTAGTCGTGCTTTAGCTTGTTTATAATCGCCTTCGTCATACAAGTATTCACCGTATAAGTAATTAGTATCAATGCCTTCGAGATTAAAAGCGAGCGCTTGTTTAAATAATTTTTCAGCTTTGTCGTCATCACCAAAACCAATTGGCCAACCAGGTACTTTACTGTAAAGCGTTGCAAGGCTTGCGTAAGCTGAGCCATTTAGTGCAGTGCCATCAATTGAGAGTGCATTTTCGAGTGACGTTTTTGCCTCTTTTGCTAAACCAAGTGCACCCAACCCGCCTTTTGCGCCTGCAAAACTGGCTAACACAATACCATTCCAAATATGTGTTTGTGCCGAGTTTGGGTAGTTTTTAACAAACAATGCACTTTGCTCACTTAGCTGTGTAAACGCATCTATTTGCGCATCATCTTCAAGTTCGTAGTTAGCAATTGCCCACTTTTGTTGAATAGAGGTTAAGTCTTGTGTTTCATCTGCGTGTACTGCGGTTGCAAATACAGTTGTTAGTACTAAATAAAATGCGAGTGTAAATTTATACATAATTTTGCCCTTGTGTGTTTGTTAACCTAAAAAACGTTTAATTTTAGGAAGTTGTTTTGCAATAGCGTTATCAACAACGCTTGGGAATGCGCCATTTATGCGTGCAAATAATTTTTCAGGAAAACCAATAAAACGCCTTGTTTGATTCGAATTTATAAGCACTAATAACTCTTGAGCAACTAATTCTGGTGAGTCCATTTTATTACCGAGTTCTTTATTCATTGCACGCGCTTTACTGCTATTAATGGATGTATCTGTTGCTCTAGGCGCTAAATAGGTCACTTTAACGCCTGAACCATTCAACTCACGTGATAATGCTTCTGTAAAACCACGTAAACCAAATTTACTGGCGCAATAAAGTGTTTGAAACGGGTAACCAATGCTGCCAAACGATGAGCCCACGTTAACAATGGTGCCTTTGGTATAGTGTAACTGCCCTAAAAATAGCTGGCATAATTTAATAGGCACCGACAAATTAGTAACGAGCATATTATCTATTTGCTCATTACTTGTGTGCTCTAAGCTTTGCATTGTATTTATACCGGCATTGTTAATAAGTAACTTAACGCCACCGAGTTGCTTGGCTTTTATTGCTAAGTTAATGCGTGTTGTATCGTCGGTTAAATCGCCAGCAAATATTTCACTGTCTGAGCATGCACTACTGAGCTCCTCAAGGGCTTGCGTATTTCGCCCTACAAGCAGTAACTTCCACCCTTTTGCATGTAGAGCTTTAGCAATAGCTTGCCCTATTCCGCCTGTTGCGCCGGTTAACACACATAAAGCGCTACTCATGCCAATTTACCTTGTGCACTTGCTTTAAAAAACGGTTCGTCATCGAGTCCACGAAATATATCGCCGTATAAACGATAAAAGCGCTTTGCACCATGTAGTATGGCTTGCTGATCCGCCTCATCTGTTATTTGGTTCATTAGGTTTTCAAAAAACTTTACATGCTCTATGTCAAGTGCGCCGTGAGAGGTTAAATAACTAAATGCTTTTTTAGGTAAGCCCACAGCATTTGCAATGTTTGAAGCCGCACCATCAGCAAGCGCTATAGAAGTGCCTTCAAGCACATGCACCATGCCAAAAAAGCTCAATGGATTTTTACGTGTAATGGAGTCGTACGCATACGACACCATCATTTCCGTAGCATATTGCGGCTGACTGCGACGAACTGTTTCTTTGTCAAAACCACAGGCTGCAATATCATTAAGTACCCACTCTTGATGACCTATCTCTTCTTCAATGTATTCTGCGACTGCTTCGCGCAGCCATTCTTGATTGTCGGTTAATCGTGCACCAACCGACATCATTAATGGCACTGTGTGTTTAACATGGTGGTATGCTTGCGCTAAAAACGAGGCGTATTCTTCAAGTGATGCTTCGCCTTTAAAAACACGCTGAATAATAGGCGCTGCAAGCAAGTAGTTTTGCTCTTGTTTAGTTTGCTCTTTGAGGGTGTTAAAAAAATCACTCATTAATTACTTCTCCAAGTCGGTAAAATTGATCAAACACAGCATGGTACTGCTTACTTATGGCATCTCGTTTTGGACGATTATTTGTGGTTAATAATCCTTGTTGCACACTTAATGGGGCAGTTAAACGATGCCATTTTTGAATTCGTGCATAGTCGGGTAGTTGTTTATTAATTGCGTTAATGTATTGCTCTAACACCGGGTTACTTAGCTTTGAATCGGCATAAATAATGGCGGTTAAAAAAGGTCGACCTTCACCAAACACAACCGCTTGTAAAATACCGCTTTGACTTAGTAATAGTGATTCAGGCCACTCGGCACTGATATTTCGCCCCATGCTGGTAATAATTAGGTTTTTTAGGCGGCCTTTAATAAATAAGGTATTTTGATGCTGATCGACCAGATCACCGGTTGCATACCACTGGTTTTTGTCGTGAGGTTGATGATTTAAGTAACCTAAAAACAAATCGCCTTTTATAAAAAGCTGGCCATTTTCAATTTTGGTTTGAATATGAGGTAACACAGAGCCTGCACTGTGAAGGTTATCGTTTGTGGGCGTATTTAAACTAACTACAGATGCCGCCTCAGAAAGCCCATAACCTTGGTATACCGGTAAATTTAAGCTACGCGCTTTGGTTAATAGCATTTCGCTGACAAGCGCACCACCTACTGCAATAAACTGTAACGAACTAGGCGGTTGCCACCCATCTTCTGCAAAAGCAACTAAGCATGCTAATAGTTCAGGCACTAAAATAAGCGTATTTGGCTTAACTTTATCAATAGCAGCTATAAGCTGTCCGGGTTGTTTTAATACAGTTCCAACAAATCCTAATTCATTTAACGGCATTAAATGCACTGTACCGCCACTTTTTAAGGGGGCATACACACCGGCTATATTTTCAAGCAATACAGCAAGCGGCAATAAACATAAATGAACAGGCTTTTTAATATTAATCTTATCGCACAGAGATTGAGCTACCTGCATTTGGCTCTTTGCAGATAAACACACGCCTTTTGGTTGCCCAGTCGATCCTGATGTAAACGTTACTTTTTGAGTTTCTGGAAAATAACTGACGGGTTTAACTACAACAATTTCGTAAATATATAACGTGTAAAACTCAAACATAGTAATCGATGCAGTCGGCTCCCCAAGTAAAGGGTTTAGCGTGTCGCTAATAAATAAATGTGCGCCGCATTGCGCTAGTACATATTGAGTTTGTTGTTCACTAAAAAAGTGAGCAATTGGCACAGCCACTTTATTAGAAACTGCAGTAGCGGCATCAATAACAAGCCAAGCTGGCGTATTATCGAGCTTATAAGCGACACATTTGCCGTTAAAGCTTTGTAGTATTTTTACTACTTTTTGTATTTGCTGGTTAAACTCATCACCGTTAATTTCAAGTGTTTGCTCTTTATTATGGGCAATAATTAATGGCGATACTGAATGTGTATTATAGTAATTCATACGTTCACCAATGCATTTACCAAAGAATTGATATTTGAGTGGTTTTGCTGCATCAAACTATAAAGCATTGGGGTATTTAGTACTTGTTGGTGAGCTTGCTCTAGGCTCACAATGCATACTGTTGGTTGGTTGGCGTAATAGCTGCCCCACTTTAATGGGTTCTCAACTACAAAACTGCTCGCAAGTGCAATTTCAGTACACGTAACACCAAGTAAGCGCAATAAAGCACGCACTTTGTTGGTTGCACAAAACACTAAATGTTTTGCCCCCACACTTTGCAGAGCTTCGTTAACAATAATAAAATGTGCAAGTGTTGCTCTTCGATTTGTAGAGCAGAGATTACCAAGTTCAAAAATTTTATTGCGAGAAATGCTCTCATCTAAAAAATCTTCAACGGGTGATGCTAAATATTGCTCAATAAACAATGGCGAAGTTGCTTGCCTTAGCCCTAACGTGCACTTTCCTTGCTCGGTAACGTATTGGCAAAGTAGTGGCATAAAAGAAGTAAGCTTAGCGTTATACGCAACTAAAAAACCTTCTTTCACTGTATTTTCGAGATTTTTTCGATGCACATCATCAATACGAGCACTAATAAACTGACTGTTATTTTGTGTTAAATCTAATGATGTAGAAGTGTGGGCTAATTGCATAAGCTCGCTCATTTAAACCTGTTTATATTTCAGGGTTTAAACTTAACGAGTGAAACTTAAAGAAAACTTAAGAAAAAATTAATTTAAATGAAAAAGCGTCTTAAGTGTTAAATCGCGAGGGCCTAGGCAAGCTAAATAGATCAGAATTCAACTAACTAACAAATTGCTATAACAAAACTTCTTTTTTAAATTAAACTTAGGTCAACAGGCCCTAGCAGCTTTGTATGCATCACGTTAGTATAGTGTTCTACTTAAGTTACATAACGATAATTACATGAGCATAAAAACAAACGCGTTAATTTACTTTTTAGCTTTTTGCAGCGGCTTTTGCATAATGGGCATTGAGCTTTTAGGTGGGAGAATTCTTGCCCCCTTTTTTGGCAGTAGCGTGCATATTTGGGGCAGTATAATTACTGTGTTTATGCTTAGTTTATCTTTTGGGTATTTACTTGGTGGTAAACTCAGCACTAAAAATGCATCCCTTACCAAATATGGTTTAATATTTTTAATTGCCAGCATTATGGTTGTGCCTATTACATTATTTTCGCAGCCTATAATGGAATTTATATTTACCCATATTGAAGATAGCCGCTACGGCTCGCTCTTAGCGTCAACTGCTTTATTTTTTATACCTACCGTTATTTTAGGCATGATCTCGCCCTACTCTGTGCGCTTACTGGTAACAGATAGCGATAAAAGCGGCCAAGTGGCTGGGCGTTTATACTTTGTAAGTACGCTTGGCAGTGCCCTGGGTACTATAATTACCTCTTTTTACTTTGTACTCGCGTTTGACGTGAATACAATTATTAGCGCCTTTGCTTTAACACTTGGGGCACTGGGTTTAGTCGCGATTGTTATTAATACCTTGGTTAATAATAAGGGGCTTGCTCATGCTTAAATATTTGCTACTGCCATTAATTGTGTTGTCAGGTTCTGCGTTTAGTAAGGTTATTCATGAAGAACGCTCGCTTTATCGCAATATTATTGTTGAAGAAACAAGCGACTTACGTTGCCTTAAATTTAATACTAAAAGTAGCCAAACAAGCCAAAGTTGCATGTATAAAAGCAATCCCGACAAACTTGTTTTTAATTACACAAAATTGACGTTTGCGAGCCTTTTAGTAACCGACAACCCTAAAAGTGTACTTATTATAGGATTGGGTGGCGGTACACTTTCTAACGTTATTCATGAGCTATACCCCACTGCAAATATTCATAATGTTGAAATAGATCCTGCAGTAACTAAAGTTGCACGCGATTACTTTAACTTTATAGAAAACGACTTAGTGACATCAAGCGTGCAAGATGGCCGTATTTTTATAAAGCGCGCCGCTATTAAAAAGCAAAAGTACGATTGGATTATTTTGGATGCGTTTAACGGTGACTATATTCCGGAGCATTTGCTCACTAAAGAGTTTTTTGAAGAAGTACAAAGCGTATTAGCCGATGGTGGCGTTATTGCCGCAAATACGTTTTCAAGTAGTAAACTTTATGAGCATGAGTCGGCAACTTACCACGCTGTATTTGGCGACTTTATAAATGTAAGCCGCGAAAATCGCAGCAACCGTATTATTTTAGCGGGACTTAAATCAATACCGAGCGAAGCCCAAATTAACACGCGTGTTAATGCTCTCGCCCCTAAATTAGTAAAATACGGTGTAGATATAAAAGCGATTAGCCAACTTATGCACTTTACTAAAGACGGCCAAGATTGGCCTGCAGATACAAAAGTACTTACCGATCAATACTCCCCAGCTAATTTACTTAACTTTTAAAATCCCCTAAACCTCACCATTTTTTTACAGGTGAGGTTTAGCAAATATTTTGCCACTTCTCGCACTTACGCATATTTACTTAGCAAGCTAAGTAATGATAAAATAGTTAGCTTGCTAACTATGTTGGGATGGCTATGCCTACACAAAAACCTTTTCACGAGACACTCGATTTAACAGTTATCGGTAATATGGGCCGAGTTCATCGCTTATGCCGCGAAGCAGTAACCATTGCTGTTGAGCCTTTGGGGCTTACTCAGTCGCGCTGGACTGCACTAATGCATATAAATATGCGTGGTGAGGGACTAACACAACTTGAACTTGCTAATAGCTTAGGGATAGAAATGCCTTCACTGACTCGTACGCTTAAGCAATTAGAGGAGCAATCGTTAATCGTTCGCCGTGTAGACAAACATGATAAGCGCAGTAAAAGACTCTATTTTACTGAGCAAAGTGATGCCATTTTACATTCATTGCAAGAGACCATTTCCGATATAAAAAATCAGTTATACAGCGGTTTATCTGTTGAGCAGCTAGATGCCATTGCATTTGGTTTGATCAAAATAGAGCAAAACGCCCTTAAATGTATTCAAGTTAATAAGTAAGGCTAAAAATGACACCGGATCAAAAGTTTGCACGCTATGTAAGGTTTTCTCTCATAGGGTTTATCTTAGTATTTATTTACTATTTAGTGGCCGATATGGTTTTGCCTGTAACACCACAGGCACGTGTATACCACCCTGTTGTGCAAATATCACCGCAAATTAGTGGCCGAGTCACTAGTGTGCAAGTTAATAATAACCAATCAGTTAAAGCGGGCGATATATTATTTAGTATCGATGAAGGCCCATATAATTTAGCCAAAGAGCAAGCTCAACTCGCGCTTGATGATGCCAAATTACAAAACAAGCGTCTTGATACCAATGTTAAAGCCCTTGAAGCACAAATTAGTGCCGCAAATGCTAAGCAGCATGAGCAAAAGCTATTAAAAAGCAGAGGCGAAAAACTCTATACTCAAAAGTCTATATCGGAGCAAGAGCTTGAAAGCATTCGTGCTAATTTTGAAGCCAGTAAAGCAAATGTTGCGGCTCTAGAAGCGCAGTTAGCTGAAGCAGTTTTAGCTAGAGGTGACTCAGGTAATAAAAACTTAGCTATGCGCCACGCTGCTAACCAGTTAGCGCAAGCTGAGTTAAATTTATCCTACACGCAAGTACGTGCACTAAGTGACGGCGTAGTTGCTAACTTACAATTATTAGACGGCGCGTATGCTGTTGCAGGCAGCCCATTATTAGCTATTGTCGCTAAGAAAGCCGATTTAGTTGCTGACTTTAGAGAAAAGTCACTCTCAAATATGAAGCAAGGCACTCAAGCGCGCGTAGTATTTGATAGCCGCCCAGGTGAAGTTTACGACGCAATACTAGAAACATTTGAAGCAGGTGTTAGCAATGGTCAACTTAGTGCAAATGGTTTACTAAGTACAACAGAAACCAGCAATCGTTGGGTACGCGATGCACAACGTCAACGCATTCATTTAAAGCTCGTAAATCATCAAGACTTAATAGCAAACATGCCAAGCGGGTCACGTGCAACAGTACAATTATTACCCGAATCGACAATTGGGCAATGGTTTGGCTCTGCACAAATTAGGTTTATTAGCTGGTTACACTACATTTATTAATGGAGGTTTTATGACTCAAATTGTTAGCCAAGGCCCACAATTAGACTCTAATGGCCTTCGCCAAGCACTACGCATTGCAGGTGGATGCACCCTTGGCTTTACTATTAGTAAATTAATGAACTGGCCAAATGGTATATTTTTTACCGTTTATCCTATGTTGATATTGGGCATGGTACCTACGTTAAGTCGTGGGCTTATAAATCAATTTATAGCATCTGCTGCATTTAGCGCGCTTATAGTGCTAATAATGCAGGGATTATTTTCTCACTTGCCAGTCGTTATGACATTGTTAGTGTTTGGTGTTTTCTGCTTTTTATTTCACCAAATGAGTAGCGGCAGCGCCTTTTTATTTGGCGCTTTAGGCGTGATAAGCCTTTCTATTCAGCTACATTTTTCGAGCTATGTTGATGAAGGAAGTAGTATTTATCCGTTAATTTTAACTAATGGTTTGGCTATATTTTTAACCGTTGTTATTGGAGCATTAATGCATGGCCTATTTCCTGATGTAACCGCAAGGCCCGGGCGAGTAATGCCAGCTAAAGCAAAAGAAAGTATTCGCCATGAGGTATTGTTATGCTCAACCGTGGCTACGCTCTCTTTTGTGGTTTTTCAGGTTCTTGATTTACAAGACTCAATATCTGCGCAGGCAGCTTCTGTGCTTATTTTGTTTTCATTGTGCTGGAAAGCCGCAGGTATGGCTGGTTGGCAGCGAGCAATTGGAACGCTTATAGGGTGTAATGCAGCGTTACTATCGCAACTATTTTTGTATAGTCACTCTGATTTTTTACTTTTTCCGATGGCTATTTTATGGATACTTTCGTTTCTTTTTGCGCGTTTTCATATTTTAGGCGGAGGCATACCTGGTATTGGTTTTGGTGTGTTGACTACGTTTGGTATTTTATTTGGGAACTCACTCGGGCCAGGCCAAGATCTTGTTTATAGCGCAATGTATCGGTTTAGCTCGGTATCGGTGGCTATAATATTAAGTTTGTGCGTTGTGTATATTATGCACCATATACTTAATCGGTTTAGTGTAACTCGCCATCATACTTTTGATTAGGTAAATCTTTTTTTATAAAACTAAAGGCTGCAATTGCAGCCTTTTTTATAAGCTTAGTTAAGCTATTTTAATGATATAAATAAACTATAACTTTGTTTTAAATACTCACCAGCAGCTCTTTGTACACAATAAAGCTTTTAGTCTTTTTGGGTGATAAGAATAGTAAGCACACCCGCTATAATTCCCCAAAAAGCAGACCCCACTGATAGCAATGTTAAGTTAGATGCTGTTACTAAAAAAGTAACAATTGCGGCCTCAGTATATTTAGTACTACTAAGGGCTTGCTGCAAACTATTAGCAATGGTGCCAAATAGCGCAATGCCCGCCAAAGCTAAAATAAGTGCCTGCGGTAAACTTGCTACCAACCCAACTAATGTAGCCGCGCACAGCGCCATTAAAATATAAAATGCGCCCGCCGCTATACTCGCCCAATAACGTTTATCATGATTTTCATCCGCTTCATCACTCATACAAATAGCAGCAGTAATAGCGGCTAAATTAATAGAATAAGCTCCAAACGGGGCGGTAAGCATATTTACAAAACCAGTCACATTAAGAGACGCAGATATAGGCGCTTTATATTTATGCGCTTTTAAAACAGCAATACCCGGTAAATTTTGCGAGGTCATGGTAACTATATAAAGTGGTAAACCTATGCTAATGCATGCTTGCAAGTGAAAAACGGGTTCAATATAAGCAAATTCGCTCATTTTCCAGTGCAGTGTGCTGGTATCAATATGGCCCATTTGCCAAGCGAGTAGTACGCCTATAATAAGCACACTTAACATAGCAAAGCGGGCAAAAAAGCGTTTACCAATAAAGTACATAACAACCATTAAGCCAATCACTAAAGGCATGTCGTTCATAAAATTAAAAACATCAATACCAAAGGTAACAAGTACGCCGGCCAACATGGCGCACGCAAGCTCACTTGGAATACGGTTCATTATTTTTTCAAACCAGCCCGTCACCCCCGACAAAAAAACGAGCAATGCACTGAGCATAAACGCGCCAATAGCCTCGTTTAAGTTATACCCTTGTGCACTTGAAATCAGTAATGCAGCCCCCGTGGTAGACCACGCAATTAAAACAGGCACTTTGTAATAGTACGACAAACCTATTGACGTTGTGCCCATCACTAAACCAAGCATTAAAATCCAACTAGCTACTAAATCGGGCGTGCCTCCAAGGGTTATCACCACCTGATAAATCAATGCAATAGAACTCGAAAAACCAATAATTACAGCCACAAGTCCTGCTGTAATTCGGTTAAGCAACTGATCAGACACCTTCATAAATCCCTCGTAATGCCATTTATGCAGCACACAACATACGTGCCCGATAAATGCATTGCAATTAGCGATTAGTTTACAAAGAATGAAAAAAATTCACTTTTTATTTTTCATTGTAATTAACGTCAAAAAGTCACTTTTAACCATTGTATTTAACTAAACAAACAAGTACCCACAAACGCGCCAAAGGCCGCATAAACCCTACAAAAAACCAATACTAAAAAGAGTGAAAAACATACCAAAAATAAATATCCTTATATTTTATAAGGGATTATGAAATTTAGAATTAATTCTTTTCGGTTACATTTATTATCTTGATCTAATCCATTTAATAATATAAAACGTAACAAACAGTTAACCAAAAACACTAAAAGAGAAACAAATGAAGAGTTCTGTCGTCTTACTAATTGCTATACCATTATCGGCATTTGCAGTTTATGGGCTATTTTTTAATGCAGATGAAACGGGCGAACCTATCGCGCCTGTTGCTATTGATTTTGTTCCTATTGATTTACAAAAAACGCGCAATACACATCCCCCTGCACCTATTGATATGAGTAAAGATCCAATTACCGTTAAACCTATTGTTGCCCCTGACAACAGCTTACCGTTTGAAGAATTTGATGCCGTAAATCGCCTATCCGACAAAGCAAAGCAAGTGCTTATAAACGCAAAAGTTTTACCTACCGACTTACATAACGAAGCCTACATTGAGTTTGATTTAAATTCTTTACAGGCTTTAGAAACTGGCGAAAATTTTGATTTAGCTATTCCGCAAACAGCCGAAACATTCACCGCAGAAGTGACTAATGTGGTTGAGTCTGAAAATGGCGATAAGAGCATATTTGGCAAAATAGTGGGTGTTGATGGCCGCATGCATAATACCGTTTTAACGGTAGGTAAAGATGCCGTATATGGTCAATTTACTGCGCCTTCTGGCAATTATGTATTCGAAAGTAAAGGTAAGTACGGATGGATTGCAGCAAAACGCGATTTATATAAAAGCCACATAGAGCATGATGTAACCGCACCAAAACCCAAATCAGATAAAAGCATCGATATATTTGCACCAAAAATTGATGGCTAACCAATAATCAAAATATAAAAAAACAACTAAAGCCGCACTATAAGGCAGCTTTAGTGTGTCTGCTTTTTATGAGCTCAACCAAGTTAAAAACAAGTTCCAACCACAATAAGAGTAAGGAAATACAATAATGAAAAAAGTAATCACAACAACCGCACTGGCTGCGGCATTATGTGCAGCAAGTGTTGCACAAGCAGAAACAATCGATATCGGTATTTTATATACCGACCAATCAGCTGCTGCAACTAGCAATATTGACACTAAAATAAATCAACTAATTGCTTTTAGTAATCAGGTATATAGCCAAAATGGCGTTGATATAACACTACGCTTAGCTGGCAAACAAAACTTAGGTGACTATGCAGTAACGCCGTCTGAGGATTGGTTAGATTCGGTTACAAATAGCAGCTACGTAGATGGTTTACGCAGCGATTGGAAAGCCGACATGATTGCCGTATTAGGTACTGGTCAAAGTGCTGGCAATGGGCTTATTTCATGTGGTTTAGCATGGGTTGGCCAAGGCACTAATGGCAATCTATACAGCTCAATGAGCAGCCGTATGTACTCAATCACTGCAATTGATTGTGGTGCAACTACATTTGTACACGAACTTGGTCATAACCAAGGTTTAGCGCATTCACGCAAACAAGGTGATACGTCTGGCGGTGTATATGTAGATGGCATGGGTCACGGCGTACAAAACGAGTTTGCAAGTATAATGGCTTACCCGCACGTTTACGGTAGCGCTACTCAGTACGATTACTTCTCTAACCCTGGCTGGAGCGTAAACGGTATTGCATTTGGTATCACAAACCAAGCGCATGCAATTCGCACAGTTACTGCTACAAAAACAAGTATTGCTAACTTTAAATAAGCTGCCCAATAAAAAAGTGGGCTAAATAGCCTAATGCCAGTCAGTTAACAGCTGACTGGCTTTTTTTATTGGGGTATTTACTGGGTTTTGGTTTCACACACCTCGGATACGCCCGCTCCCGTTTTATCGGCAATATGTGATATTCAACTTGAGCTTGTAATTGCTCTATTGATTTAGGTATCCGTCCTGCATTTTCTATAAATATTGTATGAATAAGGTTAATAATACTAATAGCACACGTCGTAAAACTCAGGTGTTTTGCATATATCCCAGATTTTTTCTGCGCCATTTTCACCATCTGGTATCGGAGCAAGTTATAGCTCAACATTACGCCCCATAATTCTTG
>NZ_JBEOOL010000045.1:0-22845 GCF_040309225.1 Pseudoalteromonas sp. GW168-MNA-CIBAN-0100
AAAGATGATAAGGGTATTGTGAAGCAACCAAAAGATCAGTCAACCGATCAAAAATACCTTAACTGATCGGTGTTAGCCTTAGGGCCGTTTTTTTGTGTCTGTAATAAAATCACTGACTATAAAGCTGCTCATTTAGCGGTTAGCTTGTTAAAATAAAAAAAACGATATTTAAAGCAAGGCAATATGGCATTTACAACAACCTACACACTAGATAAACCTTACTTTTACGAGTGCTTTGATGAGTCACTCCCCTACAGTAAGCGCGCCAAACCTAAGTACTTTTTACTTGTACTCCTCGTTGCGCTTGGTTTATTTGGCATTTATGTTTTAAACGATCATTACTTAGGATCGTTTATGATCATGCTAGGTGTACTAGAGTGCGTCGCTTTTTACTATCGCAGACCTTGGTGGGTAACCAGACAAATGCTCAGCAGAGCGTCAGGCTCAGAGGTAACACTTACCTTTGATGAAGAAGGCATTAAATCGGCTAATCATTACAAAAGCTTTCAGCTAACTTGGCAAGACATAAGCGAAGTAATAGATACTCAGCAAGGTATTATTATTAAAAATAAAAGCGGCATGCAGTACATTTCAAAACAAATACTAACCCCAGAAACACTCGCTTTTATAAACAAAAAAGCCACTCAGTGAGTGGCTTTTAGTCTAGTTGAGTTAATTACTCAACTACGTATACGTGTTGATTAAGCATTGCCCGGATTAGGGTTCGACTTTTCAGCTTGTATGCGCATGTAAATCTCTTCACGATGCACTGATACGTCTTTTGGTGCATTAACACCGATTCGAACTTGATTTCCTTTAACACCTAGAACAGTAACTGTTACTTCGTCACCAATCATTAGGGTTTCACCTACTCTACGAGTTAGTATTAGCATTCTCTTGCTCCCATGTTCCAATAAAAATTATAAGATTCCGCTTAAACATACTAATGAAAATTAGACTGAAAAGTAAGTAAAAACTCGCAATCTATCCATTTTCTGTTAAAAATGCCTTGTGTAATGCACGAACAGCCAACTCTAAGTACTTTTCATCTATTAAAACTGAAATTTTAATCTCTGAAGTCGAGACTAAAACCACATTAATATTTTCCTGTGCTAATGCATCAAAAAATAAACTAGCGACACCAGAATGTGATTTCATACCCATGCCAACAGCAGAAACTTTAGCTACTGCTTGCAATCCGCTTATATTTTGAGCACTGAGCTGAGCTTGATCTTCACTCAATAATTCAAGTGCTTGCAGATAATCATTCGAGTGCACAGTAAAAGCATAGTCTATTTTTTCAAAGTTATGATTAACTTGATTAATCATATCTATTTCGATGCCATTTTCGGCAAAAAGTTTCAATATTTTTGAAAGATATTGCGTACCCGTTGGCACACCTTGTACCTTAATTAAACATTCGTCACGATTAAACGCAATCCCCGATACAACCTTGCTTGGCATATCGTTCTCCTCAAAACTTATTAATGTACCTTCATCGGGATTAAAGCTCGAAAGCACCCTAAGTGGCACATTATGTTTTCCTGCGGCTTCTACTGAGCGAATATGCAAAACTTTCGCCCCTAAACTTGCCAGCTCTAGCATTTCGGCAAAGGTAACTTGGCTCATTCTGCGCGCGTTAGGTTCAACACGAGGATCTGTAGTATATACGCCGTCAACGTCTGTATAGATCTGGCATTCGTCAGCTTTTATAGCCGCAGCTATTTCTACAGCCGATGTATCGGTGCCGCCGCGTCCAAGCGTTGTAATATTGCCCTCAACGTCACGCCCCTGAAAGCCAGCAATAATAGCAATACGGTTATGCTCAAGCTCATGCTTTAAACGTGTAGCGGCAACGTCTTCAATACGGGCTTTACCAAACATGTTGTCGGTTAGAATATTGACTTGATCGGCTAATAAGCTTACAGCTGAATGACCACGTTTGATAATAGCCATAGCAAGCAGTGATACAGAAACCTGCTCTCCAGTGCTAATAAGTACATCTAGTTCACGGCTACTCGGGCGAGTATCAATTTGTTTGGCGAGGTTAATTAAGCGGTTGGTTTCTCCCGACATAGCAGAGAGAACCACAACCACTTGATGTCCTTGTTGTCTGGTTTTAACAACAAGGTCGGCGACTGCTTCAATTCGCTCTATTGAGCCGACCGAAGTGCCACCGAATTTTTGAACAATAAGCGCCACTTAGGCTTAAGTACGCTCAGTTAACCAAGCTGTAACGCTATCTAGTGCAGCAGCAAGATTTTGTGGCTCACTACCACCAGCTTGTGCCATATCTGGACGACCGCCACCTTTACCACCTACTTGACCTGCCATATGGTTAACTAACTCACCGGCTTTTACTTTGCCTGTTAAGTCTTTCGTTACACCGGCAATTAGGCTTACTTTGTCGCCACTAGCAACACCCAGTGCAATAACACCTGAGCCAATCTTGTTTTTAAGGTCATCAACCATACCGCGAAGCGCTTTAGATTCAGTACCTTCAACGTTTGCTACAAGTAGCTTAACGCCATTGATTTCAACAATCGAATCAAGTAAAGACGCGCCCGCTGCACTTGCTAGTTTATCGCTAAGCTGTGCAATTTGCTTTTCAAGGCCTTTAGATTTTTCAAGCAACGCAGTTACTTTTTCAAGTACCGATGCGCTATCGCCTTTAACTAAAGCTGCAACATCGCTAAGTTGTTGCTCTTGCTCGCTAACGTACGCTACAGCATCTGCACCGGTTACCGCTTCAATTCGGCGAACACCTGCGGCAATACCACTTTCAGATACAATTTTGAATAAACCAATATCGCCAGCGCGCTCAACGTGAGTACCACCACAAAGCTCAATAGAGTAGTCGCCAATAGTAACTACACGTACTTCGTCGTCGTATTTTTCTCCAAACAACGCCATAGCGCCTTTTGCTTTAGCATCATCAATAGCCATAAGCTCAGTATTAAGTGCAAAGTTACGACGAATTTCGTCATTAACTACACGCTCAATTTCACGTAGCTCATCTTTAGTAACCGCTTCAAAATGCGAGAAGTCAAAACGTAAACGATCTGGCTGAACAAGCGAGCCTTTTTGGCCTACATGGTCACCTAATAATTGGCGTAGTGCTTCGTGTAAAATATGCGTAGCTGTGTGGTTTTTCTTAATGCTGTCGCGGCGCGTATCATCAATAGTTGCGTCAACTTTGTCATTAACACCAATACGGCCTTGTACAGTACCGTGGTGAGCAAAAGCATTACCAAGCTTAGTGGTATTAGTAACATTAAATTCGCCACCAGCAACTGTAATAGTACCCGTGTCACCCGTTTGACCGCCTGATTCAGCGTAAAACGGTGTGCGGTCTAGTACTACAATACCTTGTTGACCATCTTCTAATAACTGAACAGCTTCGCCACCGGCAAAAATTTCAATAACGGTCGCGCTGTAATGTGTGCTGTCGTAACCTTTAAAGTCAGTGTGTTTATCTGATTTTAATTGGTCATTGTAATCTGCACCAAATTTACCTGCTTGCTGCGCTGTTTTACGTTGTACAGCCATGCATTCTTCAAAGCCTTGATGATCAATCGTCATCTGGCGCTCACGCGCAACATCGGCCGTTAAATCAGCTGGGAAACCATACGTATCATAAAGTTTAAATACTAAGTCGCCCGGTATAATATCGCCTTTAAGGTCGCTTAAGCTTTCTTCTAAAATAGCTAAGCCACGCTCAAGTGTTTTACCAAACTGTTCTTCTTCAATGCGTAATACTTTTTCAATAATTTCTTGTTGCTTAGCAAGCTCAGGGTACGCTTGACCCATTTGCTCAATTAGCGCAGCAACTAATTTATAGAAAAACGAACCTTGTGCACCTAATTTGTTACCGTGGCGCACAGCACGACGAATAATACGGCGCAGTACATAACCACGGCCTTCGTTAGATGGCATAACACCGTCTGAGATCAAAAACGCACACGAACGAATATGATCCGCCACTACGCGTAGTGACTTGTCGTCCATGTCTTGTGCATTAGTAACACTTGCAGCAGCAGCAATTAAGCCTTGGAATAAATCGATTTCGTAGTTTGAATGCACGCCCTGCAAAATAGCAGAAATACGCTCAAGGCCCATTCCCGTATCAACAGATTGCTTAGGTAGAGGCAACATTGTACCGTCGCTTTGACGGTTGTATTGCATAAATACAAGGTTCCAAATTTCGATGAAACGGTCGCCGTCTTCCTCAGGAGAGCCCGGAGGACCGCCCCAAATATGCTCGCCATGGTCATAAAATATTTCAGAACACGGACCACACGGACCAGTATCGCCCATAGACCAAAAGTTGTCTGAGGTCGCAATACGAATAATGCGGTCCTCTGGCAAGCCAATTTCGTTAGCCCAGTAACCAAACGCTTCTTCGTCATCGTGATAAATAGTTACTAAAAGTTTTTCTTTAGGTAGGCTTACTACCTCAGTTAAAAACTCCCATGCAAACTTAATCGCGTCTTGCTTAAAGTAATCACCAAAGCTGAAGTTACCTAACATTTCAAAAAATGTATGGTGGCGAGCAGTGTAGCCTACGTTTTCTAAATCGTTATGCTTACCGCCAGCACGTACACAGCGCTGCGAGCTTGTCGCACGTGTATAAGGGCGGCTTTCTGCGCCTAAAAATACATCTTTAAATTGCACCATGCCGGCATTGTTAAATAACAACGTGGCATCGTTACCCGGTATAAGCGAGCTAGAAGGTACTATTTGATGTTGCTTGCTGGCAAAAAAGTCTAAAAACTGTTGCCTAATTTGTGCGGTAGTCATGTGCTGCATTTGAAAGTCTCACCTGTATTTACTGTGCTTGCATTGCAAAATTAATTTCATCGTAGCTAAAACCCCGATACATTAAGTAGCGCACGCGCTTAGCTTTATCTTTGTAATCGAGATCGGCCGGTGTATTCGAATATTTTTTATTGTACGCATCCTGCGCAAGCTCAAACCAATCTACTTCAAGCTCTTCAACTACCAATTCAAGTAGCGAACGATCAATCCCTTTGCCCATAGCTTCGCTTTGTATTCGCTTAAGCCCGTGGCATTTAAATATGTGTTTTCTTACAAAGCCTTCACAGTATCGCTGCTCGTTAATAAAATTATGCTTTTCGCACCAATCAAGCAGCGTTTCAATAAACTCTTCTGTGGCTTCTTTTTGCTGTAATTTAAGCGTTAACTCACGACGCGAATATTCTTGGCGCCCTAGTAACCAAAGTACATAGTTTTTTAGTTTTTGCTTTAATTTATCATCCATTAAGCGTCAAAACGCCCGCTTGTTTCACTGCTAAGTGGCTTAACATTAATGTCGTCACTTGGTGGTACAACAGGCATAAAAATGGCTTGATAAGATACAAAAAAGCTAATGTAGCAAATCGGCATTAAAATCAACAGTGGTAAGAACGATAAGAACATCGAAAGCGCCATAAATAATGCGCAAATAAGGCCAAAAACGCCAAGTGGCAAAATGTTATGATAAAACACCATTAACGATTTTTTAAGCGCCGTTAAAATACGTGTTTCTTTACTAAAATAAACAAGCGGTACAGCGTAAGCAAACGCCGTTAAATAAATTAGCATTGCCATAAAAAACAAAATGACATTCGCGCCCGAAATACTCTCAAGCATTTGTTCAAGTGCTACGTTTGGATCAAGTCCTGGTTGGCTCATAACAGCCACTGCATCGGCAAATAAGCCATTAGCAAGTAACGCCATTAAAATGCCCGCACCCATTTGATAAAGTGCTAAACGCAATAACCCTAAGCGATTTCCCTTAGCCGTAAATGGCTTGAGAATATCGGCTAGCATAATTTTTCCGCCCTGCTGCTTACTAAGCACCGCTTGGTAAAACCCTGCGGTTAAAAATGGCGTAGCGAGTGCTGCTACTACTTGCAGCAGCGGTAAAAATAAAGACAGCAGCCCTACAATACCAATAAATAAATGCATAAAAATAAAGGTTGCTGGCTGGGTTTTAAAAATAAGCCATCCGGCTTTTAACCACTTTAGCCCTGCATCGGCTTTAAAAATTCGTAATTGTGTAGACATACTTGCTCTTAATTTAAAACGAAACACGCCAAGTATAACTTGGCGTGAGGGGGTATTAATAGACGAAACGTAATTAAATGATTAAGGTTTTTTAATTTTCTTAATATCTAACATATGCGCGCCATGCTTAATTTTTGTTTCTAGGTACGATTTATTACCCGCAACACCCGCTTTAATGTGCGCATGCGTGCCCACAACCGAGTCAACATTAATACCGGCATCTTTTAATGCGTTAAGCTTTTTAGGATTATTGGTCATTAATTTAACGTGGCTTAAATTAAGCGCATTAAGCATTAACACAGCATCCGAAAAGTCACGTAAATCATCAGCAAAGCCTAAATGATTATTAGCTTCGTAGGTGTTCATACCTTGCGATTGCAATACGTAAGCATCAATTTTGTTGTATAAACCAATGCCACGACCTTCTTGGCGTAAATACAATAAAATACCGCCTTGCTCGTGCATCATTTCAATACATTCATTTAGCTGCTCGCCGCAATCACAACGCGATGAGTAAAATACATCACCTGTTAAACACTCTGAATGCATACGAATAAGCGGTACATCTTGCTCTGTATCAGCGTTGTTAAACACCATAGCAATATGTTCTTTACCATCTTTTAAATCAGTAAATGAGATTATTTCTGCAGGGATATCACTATTTCTGCCAACATTAAGCTGGACTCTTGCTCTTACTTGCGCCACGACAAATCCAAATATTTAAATAACTACGACACGACAATAAAGTGATAATATCACAAAATAGGATAAATACACCGTAGTACAAGACTGTTTATGGCAAATATATGGCGACGACAGGCGTTATTTTCAATGATCGTTAAGCAATTAATAACCCGAATATTACAACCTCGCTTGTTTACTTTAATTTACCTAAAATAATGACAAACCTTGATAGTTTTGGTAATTTTATGGGCTAATAAATAATAGGGATTATTATGAAGTACCAACAGCTCGCCATATCGATAGGATTAAGCTTATTAGCCTTTGCTAACTCCACTTTCGCAAACCAAGTAAATAGCATTCAAGTTGTATCTGCAAACGCCGAAGAAACTGACTCAGCATTTGTTGCAGCCAAAGAACAAGCTGAAAAAGAAGCACAACTTGCCTATCAAAAAGGGCTCGCTCTATATGGAGAAAATAGCAATGAAACGGCAAAGCTTGCTATTAACTACGCCAAAGCCATCAATAATTATACTGCAAAGAACATTATGGTTATAGGGAATGGCAATGAAAAGAAACGGTTTGATTTGTATTCACAGGCCCACCGTATTTTAGTTAAAAACTATGGCGAAAACTCAATAGAGACTATGGATACGCTACTAGCCAAAGCCACTCATACCAATAAATCATATATCGCAGTCAAAAACTTTAAGCAACTCATTAAAATCGCTGAATTACAAAATAACCCAGGCCTTGTCGCCAATATGCAATTTGAAGCTGCAGAAACATTACTTTATAGGTTTAGCCATAGCGAATACTCTTTAGTGAAAATATACGCTCAAGATGCAGATAAGTATTACCAAGCCCAGCTACCTGATAATGCAGTAGAGCGTATAAAGTCTGACTTTTTAATGGTTTCATTTGAGAGTGGCCGTAAAGATTACGACAAAGCAACTAAAAGGCTAAACCGTATAGTTGGCTTATTTGATAAATATAAAAATTTAGATCAAAGCTTTGAGCTTAATGCACATGTTGGCTTAGTTCAGCTATATGAAAAACAAGATGAAAGCGATAAAGCGACTAAACACGCCTTAGCCTTTGCTAAAAATACGCACTGGAAAAATACCTCAGAGCAAAATCCACTCTACATAACCGAGCCTATATACCCTCGCGGTGAAACTAAAAGTCATGTAATAGTTATATTAGAGATTACTGTTGATACCCATGGCTTTGTGAAAAATCCTAAGGTTATTAGTTCTGAAGGTTCTAAAGCGTTTGAAAAATCAGCGATAGCCGCTGTTAAACAATGGCGTTACGCTCCAAAGTTTAAAAATGGAAAACCTGTAAATGCAACAACTCAAGCTGAACTGTATTTTGAACGCCTTTAAGTAGTTTTACCATTCAGTCAAAAATTATATTAATAAGAAACTGTTGTAATTACGTCAACCTAGTTTCAATTTAAAAGTTAATAGGGATTATTATGAAACGTCAGCAACTCGCTTTATTTATAGGCTTAAGTTTATCTGCTTTGAGCGCAACAACTTTAAGTACTACAGCACTCGCCAGCCAAGCAAGCGATCCTCAAGCGGTATTTAGCCAAGCATACCAAAGCTATTTAGCAGCAGTTAAAGCAGACAAAAACGTACAACAAACTGCCAAACTTGCTTACACATCAGGTAAAGCCGTTTACGGTAAAAGCGACGACAATACTGCCAACTTAGCTATTAATTACGCTAAAGCAATAAAAGGCTACGGCGATGAGCTAAACGAACAGCGTTTTGCACTTTATAACGAAGCCCATACTATTTTAGCTGCAAACCACGGTAAACTATCAATAGAAACAATTGATGCACTGCTCGGCCAAGCTAACTACACAACATCAGCTTACAAAGCAGCTAACTTTTTAGAACAAGTAATAGATATAGCTAAAACACAAAATAAGCCTAAGTTTGTAGCCGACATGAAACTAGAAGCGGCATCACTGCTTGCTAAAAAGTTTAGCTCTAAAAAATATCGCGAAGCGAAAAACTACCTAGAAGAAGCCGACGAATACTACCGTGAAAATCTACCTAGTAGCTCGGTAGAGCAAATTAAAGCTAACTTTTTAATAGCCGCATTTGCCGAAGGCAGTAAAAAATATAATCAGGCAATTGAGCGCTTAAACAACATAGTTACCGCGTTTGACGATAACTTAAAATACGATCACAGTGCTGAGCTAACCGCTCATTCTAAACTTGTAGGTCTGTACGAAAAACAAGGCAAAAGCGAAGAAGCAACTAAACACTGCCTCGCTATCGCTCAAATGGTGCCATGGAAAGAATCGCAAGAGCAAACACCACTCTATCGTGTTAATCCTAAATACCCAGTGCACAAAGCCAGATTTAGTACCGATGGTAGCGTTATTATGGAGTTTGAGGTAGACGCAGCTGGCTTTGTAAAAAACCCAAAAGTACTTAGCTCTGAAGGCGGCAGCGCATTTGAAAAGTCAGCCAAAGCAGCGCTTGAGCAATGGCGTTACGCGCCAAAGTTTGAAAATGGCAAACCCGTTAGCGCTATTTCTCAGGTACAGCTCGACTTTAAAATTAACCGCCACTAAAAGCGGCTCATTAAAAAAGGCGCTTTATGCGCCTTTTTTAATACCAACTAATACAAATTCTACGTAGTTAAAATTCGTAACTTACGCTAATACCGCCATCGGCTCTTTTTTCGTTGCTATCGCTTGCTTTACCATAGCCCACATCTAGCTCTAATCTAAAACCAGCGCTGTTCAATCCATTAAAGTTATAGCTGTAAGTAAGCCCTATGCCGTTTGTTGTTTCTTCATCAAAAATTCCGCCAATTACACAACCTAGCGTATTAGCAAAGTCAGTTGCTACATCATTAGTTGAACTTTCACACTCTTGGTCTGTATCTCTTGCACCAATAGCGCCCACAAGCGCGCCAAAAGCATGTTTTTTATTATCGCTAACTGCTTGTTCAAAACCGGCTGAAAAACCATCATCAAGGCCTAGTTTATAATTTGCATACCAGCGTTGTGTGTCGTCGTTAGCCGACAAAGACACTTCAGGAATAACTAAATAAGGATAGCCACCCCCAATCGAAAAACTAACATCGTTAGCAAAAGTAGAACAAGAAGCGATAGATAAAGTGAGTAGTAATATTTTTTTTTTCATAAAGTTCCCTTTGAGTAAGTATAAAATGTACTTACTTTAGGAACATCATGCAATACGACAAAAAGCTCGTTAAATTTAGCTTTAGTAATAAAATAGGGATTAAATTTTAGCGAGTATTTTGTCGCTAGCCGCTTCAATTAAATCGAGCACATTTTCAAAGCCATCATCGCCGCCGTAATAAGGATCGGGAATAGCGCTTTGGGCTTGCTCGCCATATTCTAAAAATAGCGCCAGCTTATAGCGTAAATGCTCAGGGCATTGCGCTGTTAAATCAGCTAAATTTTGTGTATCGGCCGCTAAAATTAAATCAAATTCAGTAAAATCGCTTGTGCGTACTTTACGTGAATAAATACCTTTAAAACTATAACCGCGCTTCTCCCCTGCTGCCATTGAGCGACTATCAGGCGTTTTACCTTCGTGGTAACCAATAGTCCCTGCCGAATCAACTTTAACGTTAACGCCTAGTTTTTTAGCACGGGCTTTTAATACCGCCTCTGCGGTTGGCGAGCGGCAAATATTACCTAAACAAACTATGAGTACTTTTTTCATTAAGGCTCCTCTAACTAATTTAAAAACCTAAGCTTTAAAACTGTTTTAAAATACTTGCGTCGTAATCTTCAACGTTAAGCGTTACGTTATGTTGCGCTGCAACAGATTCAAGCTCAGCTTGTTTAATGGCTAAATCGTCCATAGTGATTAGGTTATCGTCTAACTGCCACAATAACCGAGAGCCCGCGTAGCTATAGTGAATCGCTAATAACGCATCGGCATTACCTTCACGGCCAGCGGCTTTTAACTTAGCCATTTTACGGGTTATTTTATTAAGTGCTTTTTTAAGCTCCCACACATAAACAACTTCTGTCATAAACGTATGTGTACGATATTTATGAAGTAACCACGCAAGCCCAACGCTAGTAATAGCAACGCCTATTAAGTTCCAATGAAAGTGGCTACCACTTTCATCAGGAAATAAAGCAATCAGCGTTTGCGATATAGCCAAGCTGCCTACCGCCAAACCAATACCACATCCTGCAATAACACGGTTTAAATGTTTACGGTAACGCGCTTTATTTATTTCAATGAGTTGCATAACAGCCTAAAAAGTTAAGTTTTAATATTTGCGAATGGCTATTGTAACTAAACCCCACATTTTTTATAAAATTATTTCACCCCTTTTTGATTTGCCACCCGTTATAGCTTTGAAAACACCCTAATTGTAGTGGTCAATAAAATTTGGAGCGGCTTATGCACACACTTGAAGTACCTAACAACCCAGTATTTATTAAAACATCGACTGCCGTTATCGGCGGCGCCGCGATGACCTTTGCAGCTTTTGCGTTTATGCAATATTTAATAAGTGGCGAGCAACGCGCACCGGTAAAACCAGGGGACGATATTATAGTAGAAATTTTTAAGGCGCCTGAGGATTCAAAGCTAAGGCATATACAAAAAATACAGCCGCCACCGCCAATGCCTAAAGTGCCGCAAAAAGCTCCACCGCTTGATACATCAGCCGATCCTGTGCTGGCAATTAGCGACTTTACGCCGATTACAATTGACGATTTTGGTGGCGACATTAACAACACCATTAATCGCCCAACGGGAGATGCAACACCCATTGTGCGCATTAGCCCTAAATACCCAACAACAGCAGCGCGCGATGGTATTGAAGGTTGGGTGCAACTAAGCTTTAGTATTTCGCCAACGGGGGAGGTAATCGACCCAGTAGTTATTAACGCCGAGCCAAAACGTACCTTTGACCGCGAAGCAATAAGAGCCATTAAACGCTGGAAATATCGCCCCAAAGTAATTGAAGGTGTGGCACAATTACAAACAGGTCAAACTGTACAGCTCGATTTTAAATTAGATAACTCTATTTAACGGACTAAACGCCTATGCTACTAAGTATTAAGTCATGGTTATTTGAAACGCCAAGCAAGGACTGCATGGCAAGTTACGCAAAAAGTGGCGACAATCGTTACTTAGAGCAGCTTATCGCCCTCTACAGTAACGACTTATACCACTACCTTGTTACGCAATCTAATACGCATTTAGCATACGACGTAAGTCAACAAACATGGCTAAAAGTAATCGAAAAGCGCCACCTTTACCAAGCACAAACCACACCCAAAGCGTGGTTATTTAAACTTGCCCGCAACACACTCATTGACGAATACCGCAGGCAACAACACTTTGTAGAGTTTGACGAAAACACGTATTTACCCGCAAAGCAAAGTGAGCAAAGCGATACAAATATAAGTTACGAAGCATTCGACGCCGCACTTAAACAACTGAGTTTTGTACAACGCGAAGCCATTACATTACAACAAGAAGGCTTTTCGCTCACCGACATAGAACTTATAACGCAAAGCAGCCTCGAGACCATTAAAACAAGGCTGCGCTATGCCAAGCAAAACCTTAAACGTTTATTAGGAGCAAACAATGAACAAGCCTGATGAGCCGTTTGATCAAAAGCTCACACAACATTACAAAGAGCGAAAAGCGCGCACTACACTTACAAGTGATCAGCAAAAAGTGCTACTTAATAAAGCCACGCACACTAAGCCTAAAAAAATCGGCTTTACGCTACAGCTAATCAGCCTAGCCTGCGCACTGGGTGTGTTTGCATTTATTGTGTTTGATAATAACAACATAATAAATACAGAGCCCAAAACCGTGCTTAACAGCGTACTTAAGACTATAGACATTCACGACTATTCAATTATTAAAACACACGAAATAAATCCATCCGGCAGCTACGCAAGCTCTATTACAGAGCAAAAACACGCACTCGACAGCCAATTCGCTAATGATTTACGCCGCCACCAACAACGCCACATAGAATACGGCACTCTAGTGAAGGTAGATAACGACTGGTATATAGTCAGCTGTAATGACGAGGTGCTAGTGCAAATTAAGCATTCGCTGTTGAGTGATTTAAAAGGTAAACACGCGGTAGAAAGTAATATAAATACGGGTGATATGCTCGCTATGGCACATAACGGTAAGGGGCAGATTATTGCGCTTAAACATGCGGGAATTGGGGTTAAGGTGTGTAGAGGTTAATGAACTGTTTGCGACTAAGCAAAAATAACCCCCAAAGGTTTAAAAGTCATTCAACTATTAGACAATAACTTTAAAGATTAACAGAGAAAATTTACCAGTCAGAACTTATTTAGGAAGCCAACTTAGCGCAATTAGCGTTTAAATAGTCACTAAAAATATATTTTCATCCTGAGTGGGAGCACTGCTTTAGGAAACTATTTTTCCACTCTTTAAGTGCTTTCTTAGTGTCTTCAGTTTCTATTCTTATATTTCTGGGGGGTTGTGAAGTCCAGCCATGTTTGCGCGGCGTTGAGGTTCCATCAGGGTATATCAATTTGTATTCAAATGGAGGTGGAGACAACCTCATCTCACTGTAACTTTCGACTGCACTCTTGTTTAAAGCCACAACTTTATCAGAGCTGTAATCCCATATAACTATATTATCACCTACGTTACTAATAATATGACCACACATATTATCTTCACGATTTTTAATTATTATCTTATATTTGGCTAACTCAATCTTAGATGAAATAGACTTTAAGTGATAACCGTAAGCCGCATATGACACTAACATCAAAATCACTATAGTTAGAGCGTTTACAAATAGCATATTAGTTTCTTTTTCATACCCAGTATGCTTATCACTATAAACTATTCCCTTGGTACGATCTTTTTCCTCTAATAGATGAAAAATATCCTTTGTAGCTTTAATTATTGATAGAGTCAGTAGAATAAGTGTTAGTGAAAAAGGGAGACCGCTAGATACTATAGTGAAATTATAAATGTCAGTATTTGATAAATAATCAAAAGCAAAAACGCCCCAATTATTAAAGTAAATCACTGTCCAGAAATAACAAAATATAGTGTAGATAAAGAAGGTAATTGTAGAAATAACCCCCAAATTTTTAGTGGTTAAATCTATAAACCTTATATTTTTATTATCTTTCATCTAATCAGTTCGGGTTGATTTTATATATTTAGCCTACCTAAGAGATTCCTTTTGGTCAAACGCAGAGTAATACCCAGATTAAAGCAGTGCTTGCTCGGTTGTTATTTATAATACTGCCAAGAATAAATTGAGTCCGAGGGTCTAACCTTATTAGCTAAGAAATGTAATATGACTTTGGCCTTAAGGCTATGCATAGATTTCGGGCTAAAGCCCGACGCGCCAGCAAGCTAGGCGCCTACAGTAAACACTACATATAACTAGCTTTGTGTGTGCTCATTGTATTGGAGATCCGTTGGGTTTCGTGTCACTCAACCCAACCTATGCAGCTATAAACATGAGCCTAGCGCTAAATAAATCACTGTTAATGATTACGGCTTTAAAAGTCGCTTTTCTGGATTGTTTAAGTACTTTAAGCCAATGGTAACTATGCGTGTATGCACCATTGTTATAATGCGTATTTGCACATTACCAATAACAACAATATCGCCTTTACTGACTTCTCCTGAAAGCTTTTGGTTGATCACTTCTTCCAAGCTTATCTCTTCTGGGGCGTCTATTTGCATGTGATAAGAGTAAAATATATCGCCTACCAACGTTACCCCTTTCACTTTAAGTTCGTTGTGCGCTAAATGGCTATCTTGATGGTTTGTTTTATCGGTTGCTGTAAAAACTAAATCAACAAAAGGTCTGTTATCTGGTTTTAAAACAACAAATAAGTGATCGTTTGGTTTTAACTTAGTTGAGCCTCGTGGCGGTATGATTGACGGACCCCGTGTGATCATAGCAACAACTACACTCTCAGGAAGTGCGGCATGTGACAAGCTGCGCCCAGAAACCCGAGAAACGTCACTTAAGGTGTATTCTACAATTTCTATATCAATATCGTTTAGTGCTGTAATTTCGAGCGTTGCAGCGGCTAGGTCGGGCGGCGGCTCTACTAAATTTAGTTTTTTAGCCATCCAAGGCATTGTTGAGCCCTGTAACGTGGCTGAAATTAACACCACGAAAAAAACAACATTAAAAATAAGTTCAGCCCCTGAAAGGCCAAATAGTAATGGGAATATAGCTAAAATAATGGGTACTGAGCCTCTAAGGCCAACCCAAGATACAAATAAGGTTTCGCGATTATTAAAGCCAAACAGTTTTAAAATAGGCGCTACAGCTAATGGGCGAGCAACAAAAATGAGTGCCAGTGCAATAAGCAGTCCTTCTAACCATACATCAACCAACGACGATGGGTTTATAAGGAGTCCTAATACAACAAACATGGTTATTTGCCCAAGCCATGCTAAGCCGTCATGAAACAGAAAAATACCGCGTTTATATACAAATTTACTGTTACCTAAAATCACGCCTGTTATAAATACAGCTAAAAACCCACTGCCGCCGAGCGTTGCAGAAAGGCCAAAAGAAAGCAGTCCAAATGCGGTTACCATCACTAAATACAAACCCGATGCATTTAGTTTAATTCGATTAATAAACCAAACCGATACCTTACCAATTAAAAGACCACAAATAGCGCCAACACCCATTTGTTGAGCAAATAACTGTAGTAAATCCAGCCCTATTGGCATTTCGTTAACGAGCATTTCTAACAAACCAACTGTTAGAAAAATAGCCATTGGATCGTTCGATGCACTTTCTATTTCAAGGGTAGATTTAAGCTTTTTGTTTAAGTGAATACCCGCACTTCGTAAAAGCGCAAACACTGCTGCAGCATCTGTAGAGCCAACAATAGCGCCCAGTAAAACACCTTGTAATATGGGCAGGTCTAAAATATAAGTGGCCACAAGGCCTGTAATTACAGCGGTAAATAACACCCCGACGGTTGCTAAAGCAGACGCGGGTTTCCACACTTGTTTAATTGAACTGGTAGGCGTTTGTAAACCGCCATCAAATAGAATAATGGCAAGCGCAAGAGTACCTAAAGCATGTGCGGCCTCTGCATTGTCGAATGAAATACCTGCAATACCGTCTTCACCTGCGAGCATACCTACAAGTAAAAATAGCACCAGTACAGGTAAGCCAACGCGTGCAGATAACTTGCTCGAGATCACTCCTAGTAAAATTAATATGGCACTAACGAGAATGATATTATCAATTGCAAACATAGTGTGGATTTACAGCCTTATATGAGTTGAAAAGTAAGAATTGCCAGCTATCAAAAAGCTTAAAGCTCATGCTATACAATAACCTAAAAAATATAAATACGGGTACTTAAGTCTATAATTAAATAGTTTTTCTAATAATTATAGAGCCTTTGAGTTTGATATTGCTTGGCTCTATATTAATTAGCTTTATTTATTTTGAAAACAAAAAAGCCTGCGATTAAGCAGGCTTTTGAGTATTTAAATAATCAAATTTTATAAAACAATAATGCTTGTTACTAAGTACGCTAAAAACGTAAGGCCACCACCAAATAAGGCATACGGTAGCTGTGTTTTAACGTGGGTGAGTAAGTCACACCCCGATGCAATAGCCGATACAGCGCTGGTGTCGGATATAGGCGAGCAATGATCGCCAAATATACCACCACCCAAAATAGCACCTACAACAAGCGATGGCGGTAAACCTAGCGCTTGAATAAGTGGCACACCAATTGGGATTAATATAGCAAACGTACCCCACGATGTACCTGTAGTAAACGACATAACTGCGCCGGTTAAAAACAGCACCGGTACTATTAGGTAAATAGGTAAGTAGTCACCAACAAGTGACGCTACAAATACGCCAGTACCAAGCTCTTTTAAGCTTGCGCCAAGTGTAAGCGAAAGCAGTACAATAGCGACCAATGGCATTAATTCGCCCATACCTTTAAAACCGGTATCAACTAATTGATGGTGCGTAAATTTACGAGAACCAATCATTAAAAAGTAAGCGACAACAATGGCTAAAACCGTTGCGTACAATACTGACTTAGAGCCACTACCCTCTGCCAACACACCATTACCGGTGTAATACATAAAGCCAACCATGCTGGTAATTAGCGTAATAAGCGGGATTAGCATGTAACGCGCTTTAGAGGCTTTTATTTCATCTTTTAAGTCGGTTGTTTGAAGCTCTAGTTTTTCTTCGGCTTCTTTCATTGGGCCATGCACTTTATCAAACGCGATTGTGTAAAAAACAATAACAAGGGTAATTATGGCGTAAAAGTTATACCCTACGCTGCCCCACAATACCGATACAGCCGACTCACCTAGCTCGTAGTTACCTAACAAACCAAGTACAAATGCACCCCAGCCGTTAAGTAGTATTAAAATACACACTGGCGCACTGGTGCTGTCAATAATGTAAGCTAGACGCGCTCGGCTCATTTTAAATTTGTCGAATAAGCCTCGCGATAAAATACCCGAGGTAAGTACGCTCAGGTTAGATTCTATAAACACCGCAATACCGGTAAACATGGTTAAAAAGCCCACTTGGCGCTTACTTTTTGCAATGCCTTTGTTCATTAGCATATTAACAGTTGCTGCAACGCCGCCAGATTCGCGAATGTAGGCAAGCAGTGCACCAATTAAAATACTAAATATTAATATGCGTGTATTACCTGGCGAGCTGGCAACCGAAATAATACGTTCAATGGTATTTAAAAAAGTGTCAAACAAGCTATTACCTTCGCCCTGAAAGGCGAGTAAAAACTCAGAAGAAGCAACAGCAACAAGTAGCGCCATAATCACTTCTTTTCGCCAAAACACGATAGCAATCGCAATTAGCGGCGGTAAAATAGAATACCAATGCATAAAAAGTTAACCTTAATTATTAGCGAGTAAACCTCGCTTTGTACGCGTTTTAACGCTTATTTGTTAAGCCTAACAACATAAACCGGCTTAGTTTTATAGACCGCTTAGCTTAATGGATTGGCTTACTCAAGTCACCTGTAAATAAATCACTTAAGGTGGCACGGTTAGTACGTTTTAACCTATACGATAGCTTATTGATTTAGTAACGCTTCATAAATAAGCGACACCACCGATCCGTACTGTGCGGTTTCAAATTGTTTACCTGTAAATTCGTAACGTTTTAGCGAGCCTTTAATTGCACTATGGCGAGCATTAGTAAGTAAAACAATAGCCAAGTCGTAAGCGGGGTCGATTACGGTCACTGTACCCGTCCAACCTGTGTGGCCATAAGCCTGCGCGCTTGCATAAGGGCCAAAGTGCCAGCGCCTTGCTTGATTATTACCAGCAAACCTAAAGCCAAGCCCGTAAGTTTCGTCGCTGCTTTGCGGCGTTAAAAATTGCGCTAAGGCGCTTGTACTAAATAATTGTTGGTCGCCGTAGCCACCATTATTTAGTAATAGCTGGCAAAGCACGGCTAAGTCGTGAGCATTACTAAATAATCCTGCATGCCCTGCTACGCCATCAAGAGAATAGTAAGCGCGCTCATCGTGCACTTGTCCTTGTAAAACCCCAGTTCGAACATTATCAAACTTAATGCGCCCGTCTCGTGTGTTGCCGCTAAGCTCAGTGGCTGCAAATTGCTGTGGCTTAAAGCCTTTTTTAAGTGGATTAAATAACGTGTTAGTTAATTTTAGTGGCGCATACACTTGCTGCTCTAGGTATTCGTCAAGGGGCTGCCCTGTAATGCGCTCAATTAGTACGCCTAAAATCATGTAATCAATATCTGAGTAAACATGCTGCCCAGATGATTTACTACTAAAAGGCACGCTGGTAAGTAATAGCTGTTTGGTGGTTTTACTGTTTTGCGAATAAAACGCGTCGCCATTGCTGCCATCTTTACGGTGAAAGTCAAATACTGGCGGGTATCCGGCGCTGTGAGTGAGTAAGTCTTTTACTGTGCGCTTTGCTCGCCCTTCGCCTTTATATTCGCTTAGGTAGCTTTGCACGGGTTTATTAATATTTAACAGCCCTTCGCTTACTAATTTCATAAGTGCAAAGTTGGTGGCAAATATTTTGGTGTTTGAGGCAAGATCAAACAAGGTATTAGTTTGCATGGGCTCTGGACGAAGTAGCATTAAATCACTTTGCTGATATTGCTTTGCATCGCCATAGGCGGTTAATTTTATTAGCTCACCATTTTTAACAACGGCCAACACAGCCCCAGGAAAACCCGCTTTTATATCGCGTTCGATTAATGTATCTACTTCACTAAAATCTACGTGCTTTATTGGCTCATCGCTTAAAGTAGAAAATGCAAAACGTAGCGTTAAACTTGCACCAACAGGAAGAATATTTTCAACTTTAAAAGTATTAACACCATTGTGAGTATTTTTTGCCAAACTGTAATTGTATAGAGTGTTGGCGCTCAGTTGGCTAACGTCGAGCTTTTGATTATTAATATAAATATCGGCGCTTTGTGCGTTGTGGTTTTGTATTAATAATTGCCCGCGCCCTTTGTAAGCTTTAAACGTTCCTCGGTTATTTACATAAAACCGGCTACTTGGATTTACCTCAGGAAACGTTACAACCACTTGTGCATTAGGCAGCTCTACAAGTTGGCTCTTTGTAAGTGGTAGCACCGAGCGAATAGGCTCAGGTGGTGTACTACAACCCACAACAATAAGGCTTAACGCTGCTATAAATACTTTTTTTATATAACCACACCTTTGATTTTTTAAAGCAATAAACATGCTTAGCCCTTATTTATATAGCAAGTAAGGCGCTCTTTGCGCTTTAAATTGCGCAAGCCCCGCCTGCCAGCTTTGTTTTATTTTCGCTTCTGATTGCCCTGCTTCAATAGCTAAGCGCAATTTATTAGTACCCGCTAGTTTATCCATAAAGTCAGCGCGCTCAAAAAACGAGATGTTGCTTTTACTAAGCTCCGTGTACGCATTTATTAAGTAAGTTAAATTTAGGCCTGTGGTGTTTGCTTGTCTTAAATCGAGCCCTTGTACGGTTTGGTTTTTAAATTTAGGGTTTAAAGCAGCCCCTTTAATTGCACGCGGTGTAAAATTAAAATCACCTAATGCAACTGGCGAATAGCCAATTACTTGAAATGCAAAGTCGGTGCCTCTACCAATACTGATAGGTGTTGCTTCAAAAAAGCAAAGTGATGGGTAAAGTGCAATGGCTTGATCGTTAGGTAAATTAGGGCTGGGTTTTACAGGCAAGCTGTATGTACTTTTGCGAGTGTAATGATCAACAGGGATCACCGTTAATTTTAAATCGGGCGCTTTATTGATCCAGCCCTCGCCCTTGATCATTTTGGCAAGTTCGCCAACGGTCATACCGTGTAAAACAGGTATTGGGTGCATGCCTACAAACGATTTAAATTCTGGCTCTAATATTGGCCCATCAACGTAGGCAATATTTGGGTTGGGTCTGTCGAGTACTAAAAATTCTATCCCCTGCTCTGCAGCGGCTTCCATCATGTAGTGCATAGAGCTTATGTAAGTATAAAAACGCACTCCGACATCTTGAATATCAAAAATAATCACATCAACATCAGCTAAAGCAGCTCGGCTTGGTTTTTTATTTTTACCGTAAATAGAAATAAGCGGAATACCGGTTTTGCTATCAACGGCATTTTTTACATGCGCGCCCGCATCGTGATCGCCGCGAAAGCCATGCTCAGGTGCAAAAATTTTAGTTATGTTTATGCTTTTAGCCAGCAGAGCATCTACTAAGTGAGTTTGCCCTATAATTGATGTTTGATTGACTACTAGCCCTACACGTTTATTTTTTAACTGCGGTAAATATTTAGCATATTGCTGCGCACCTACCACAAGTGAGTTATTGGCTTTGTTGGCTTGTGCGCTGGAAATAAAAATAGCGCTAAAAATAAAAAATAACGTAATAAATAGGGCTTTAAACATACTGCAATATCCTTTTAAACAAGGCGTTTAAAATAACATAGGTAATATTAAAGAGCAGCTTTAGAAAAGGTTAAGTGGGCTTAGATATAGTGATTAGAAGCTGGCGCTTCTCACGCGAGCAAGCTCAGCGTCTACAACGAATAAATAAAACTCGGAGTTTAGATTTAAAGATTAGAGCTAGTTTCACTTGAAAATACCACCTCTCATTTTAAGCTTAAAGACCGTATTTAACCTTCTTAGAGCTAAACGCTTCTAGTTATTTAATTTCTTGGTCAATGAACCACTTAAAGATCTATTCCACAAAGAGAAGCAAAAGAGAAGTAAATGAGAAGACATAAGCCCGGGTTTATTAGTTTAGCTTAGCTTTATTACTACCTCTAAAAGCGCAGCGCCTCTTAACCTCTTCGTGAATAAATTACTTATTTCTGGCGTTGCCAATGAATAAAATCTTATAAATTATACTTTGAGGGGGGAATAGAAGCTGTCGCTTCCCACGCGAGCAAGCTCAGCGTCTACAACGGATAAATAAACTCGGAGTTTGGATTTAAAGATTAGGGTTGGTTTTACTTGTAGGCGTGCAGCTTGCTGACGCGACGAGCAAAGCTCGTAAATGTATTGTGCTGTGAGTTTATTCAATTAGAAGCTGGCGCTTCTCACGCGAGCAAGCTCAGCGTCTACAACGAATGAATAAACTCGGAGTTTGAATTTAAGGATTAGGGTTGGTCTTACTTGTAGGCGTGCAGCTTGCTGACGCGACGAGCGAAGCTCGTAAATAAAGTATCAGTTATATCAGTGGTAAGTAATTAGAAGCTAGCGCTTCTCACGCGAGCAAGCTCAGCGTCTACAACGGATGAATAAAACTCGGAGTTTAGATTTAAAGATTAGAGCTGTTTCTACTTATAGGCGTGCAGCTTGCTGACGCGACGAGCAAAGCTCGTAAATAAAGCATCAGTTATATCTGTGGTAAGTAATTAGAAGCTAGCGCTTCTCACGCGAGCAAGCTCAGCGTCTACAACGAATGAATAAGCTCGGAGTTTAGATTTAAAGATTAGGGCTGGTTTTACTTGTAGGCGTGCAGCTTGCTGACGCGACGAGCAAAGCTCGTAAATGTATTGTGCTGTGAGTTTATTCAATTAGAAGCTGGCGCTTCTCACGCGAGCAAGCTCAGCGTCTACAACGAATGAATAAACTCGGAGTTTGAATTTAAGGATTAGGGTTGGTCTTACTTGTAGGCGTGCAGCTTGCTGACGCGACGAGCGAAGCTCGTAAATAAAGTATCAGTTATATCAGTGGTAAGTAATTAGAAGCTAGCGCTTCTCACGCGAGCAAGCTCAGCGTCTACAACGGATGAATAAAACTCGGAGTTTAGATTTAAAGATTAGAGCTGTTTCTACTTATAGGCGTGCAGCTTGCTGACGCGACGAGCAAAGCTCGTAAATAAAGCATCAGTTATATCTGTGGTAAGTAATTAGAAGCTAGCGCTTCTCACGCGAGCAAGCTCAGCGTCTACAACGAATGAATAAGCTCGGAGTTTAGATTTAAAGATTAGGGCTGGTTTTACTTGTAGGCGTGCAGCTTGCTGACGCGACGAGCAAAGCTCGTAAATAAAGTATCAGTAATTAGAAGCTAGCGCTTCTCACGCGAGCAAGCTCAGCGTCTACAACGGATAAATAAACTCGGAGTTTAGATTTAAAGATTAGGGCTGGTTTTACTTGTAGGCGTGCAGCTTGCTGACGCGATGAGCAACGCTCGTAAATAAAGTATCAGTGATTAGAAGCTTCCGCTTCTCACGCGAGCAAGCTCTGCGGCTACAGGAGTGGTAGTATACATTTCACTTTATTTCAGGCACAAAAAAACCGACTTAATGTCGGCTTGTTTATGAAAGTGGTGGGCGCAGGAGGATTCGAACCTCCGACCGCTCGGTTCGTAGCCGAGTACTCTATCCAGCTGAGCTATGCACCCACTTTCATAGATTGCTTATTTAAACTCTAAGCAGAGCGTATAAATTCAGACATAAAAAAACCGATTTCCATCGGTTTATTTTTCTTACACTTAAAAGTGTATGAAAACATGAAAGTGGTGGGCGCAGGAGGATTCGAACCTCCGACCGCTCGGTTCGTAGCCGAGTACTCTATCCAGCTGAGCTATGC
>NZ_JBEOOL010000046.1:0-21781 GCF_040309225.1 Pseudoalteromonas sp. GW168-MNA-CIBAN-0100
CAAAATAGGAACTCAGCTATGGTTTGTTTATCAATAAAAACAAATTTAAAAACGAGTTAATCTACAGGCTCGTTAGCACTATCAGAGGTTCTATTGAAAGTTGAGAGTATTCGAGAATGCGAAAACGGTGAGTTTGTAGCAGATATACACCTTGAAAATGGTGAGCACTATTTCACAACCGAATACTTTTCTACTTTTAAAAAAGCAGATGAATGGGTTACACCTTGGTGTGAGTGGGCGAATAAAGTTTCTTTTGGGACTATCGATAGCGTTTATTATATTATTCAGGTACCAGACTCTTGGGCTGGACCACCTAAAAATGCACACCCTTTACATGGGCTATTTATAAAGATTGGTAGATCTAAAAATGTACTCCAGCGTTTACAAAATTTACAAACTGGTACGTATGGCCAATTAATTATTGGCGCATTAGAACCAGGAGGCTCTGCTAGAGAGGCTGAATTACACCAAAAGTTTTCTCATCTAAGAAGACAAGGCGAATGGTTTTCTTGTAATGAACCTCTTTTTAAACATGTTTTTCGTACATGGTATAAAAATAAAATGCTTCCTCCTGAGCACCAAGAGAAAATGCAAATACTTGCGCAGCATAGTAATGATTACCGTATTATGCGTGATCTAATTGGTGGAGCACCTGATACAGTAAATCCATCGCTTGACGATGAATGGCACGGAACAACTTTTGTAGATCTAGTATATAGTTCTTTGGCAAAGTCGTTAAAATAGTGCTAACAAGACGATCCAATAAGGACAAAAAACAGTTAGTTTTGCTCCAGCGTGAATTACAGTGACACCCAATCTAAATCTTGTAATGCTTTAAAAACGCTTAGGGTTAATTAAAGGAGATCATTTTTTAATTGAATTTGGCTGTTGGAGTTATTTTACAGTCTCGTTAGTTGCCAAGGATAATAATGAGAACATTTCAGCTTTTAGGTTTTATACTTGCGATTGTTGGGTTTATTTTAGGCTACGTGATGCTAGCCCCAATTGATGGTGAAGCATCCGACGCTTCAGCAGGAGGTACAGGCATAGGCATTATGTTTATGGTGTTACCTATACTTGGTTGGTCTGCGTTAATATTAGTGCCCTCTTCAGTAGCATTGTTCAACCATGAAGTAAGAGAACGCACTTATTTCAGAGGCAATTTTTGGCTAAACCTCTGGAAAGTAAACCTAGTTATTTCTTTTGGATATATTGCCGTTGTACTATATTTTGCTTACATATGGTTTAAGGGCAGCATTGGCAATTAATAAGACTTTAAATGCCTAATACCTTTAATTCATTCTTACCTACTAACATCTAACCCAAGCTAAGCACTAACAACCATCAGGTTTAACACCATTAGCATTAAACCTGACAGCCCAAACTCCCTAGCCAACGTTAATTAGTTGGCATTAAATAGATTTCTCGTACGCTGTTGCGCTGGTTTGCTTCAATAGCAAACAATACCGCGTCGGCTACATCTTGCGGGTCGAGTTTGTCGGGTTTAGCTTCATCAAAAAACGGGGTGTTTACCATACCTGGTGCTATGGTTGTGCAGCGGCCGTTCCACTCACTCATTTCCTCAGCTAAGTTTTGTCCAAAGCCATAAGCAAACCATTTAGTTGCACCGTAAATAGAGCCACCAATTGGCTTACGGCCAGCGGCAGAGCTGGTTAATATAAAGTGACCTTTGTTTTGGCGTAAATGCGGCAGGGTTAATTTTGCAGTCCACAGTAGGGCTTTAATGTTTATATCGATCATGGTTGACCATTCATCTGGGTCACCTTTTTCGGTGCCTGCGGTTGAAACACCCATACCCGCGTTAGCAAAGGCTACATCTAATCGGCCAAACTTTTCAATGCCTTTGGTAACTACGTTTTCAAGCGCGGTAAAGTCGGTTGCATCTGCGGCTACGCTCAGTGCGTTATCTGATCCTAGCTCGGCAACAAGTTGGTTAAGTTGCTCTTCTCTACGGGCGGTTAATATAACTTTATGACCGTTGTTTACTAAGGTTTTTGCCGTTGCTTCACCAATGCCACTAGAAGCGCCGGTTATGAGTACTATTTTCTCTTTTGCCATGGTTTTTTCCTTATTAACAAATGAATAAAGGCGCAGCTCAATGTGCGCCATGCAGTTATTGGGCTATGTCAAAATTGACTGATAAATCGTCAGCTTGCGTTAGGCTAATTTGTTTTAGTTGATAAATATTAAAATCAGCATCTACTTGCTCTGCATCGTCTATGTGTGCGCTACACGTATAAGCAAGTTGATAGTCGCCTGGTGTTATGAATGCGAGTTCAAATTCGTATTTATTATCGTCTGCATCAAATACAACATTGGCAGTAGCTAACGGAGCGTTATCAGGCGTTTGGTCATCTATTTCATGAATATCTGTTGGGGTTTGTGCCTGCGCAGAGTAAAGGTAAACAGCATGGCCAAATGATGAATCATCAGCGGCAAGATCAATGTTGTCAGTCTCGCAATTGTTTATAAGTGTTTGGCTTACAGTGCCTTCAATATCTTGTGATTCAGAAAGGTTTTGTAAACGCACACCGCGAGGTTTTAAAAATACTTCGTTATTATTTTGTGGATCAACTAACGATTTTTTTAAATCAAACTCTAATACAAACTCGTTGTCGGTTTGATTGAGTGTAAAGCCATTTAGCTGTATTTCACCCACGCCATCATTACCTTTTCTTTTTACGATAAGCGGTGCAATGCTGCCGTCTTCGTAAACTACGTGAGATGTTAAACTAAGGTTGTTTGTGTCGCCGTTTATTACTTGCGCGCGGATCCACGAATAATCACCTGCAGGTACTTCTTGATCATCAAGTAATTGAAAAATATCGTCGCCCGTATAGTCTAGTAAGTTGACCATTTGCGCTAAGGTGGCATCGTTTTTAGAACGAGTTTCAAAGCTAACTTCTTCACCTTCTTGGGCTTTAATTGTTATTGAATCAAATACAACGTTAACTTGTTTTAAACCAGTGACTGGAGCGTCGGAAATTCCTAAGCTAAAAGTGGTTTTATCACTTGTTTGCGGTGGGGTTGTTTCAGCATCATCATTTGATGAGCCGCAGCCTGCTAAGGCAAAAATAATAGCGCTACTTAATATTGTTGATTTAAAGTTCATGGTTGTTTCCTCTTATTTGATTTGTTAAGTGTATGTATTTAACCCTTAACCTAAATTGAATTAAAAATATGAGGAGTTAGAACTTTTAACATGATGTTTTAAAACGTTTTTAATTTCATCGATTTAATTGTTTTTTACTATATACTCGCGCCACTTCTTTTGAAGTCGGTTTTATTAGATTTAACCATTATTTTGCTGAGTTTCAGCCACATTTATCGGAACAAACATGAAAGATAAACTATTAGCGTTTTGGCAAAGCCATTCAGAAACAATCATCACTTTAGGATACAAAGTGATTTTAGCGTTGGTGATTTTAGTTGCGAGTGCCTTAATTGCACGCTCGGTTAAAAAAGCGATTAAAAACTCTAAATCGCCATTAAAAAGAGTGGATAGTACGCTGCTTCCTCTTTTATCGAGTATTGCTGGTTATTTAGTTTATATAATTGGTGGGCTATTTATTTTAGATATTTTTGGCGTTAATACGGCCAGTTTAATTGCGCTAATGGGTGCTGCTGGTTTAGCGATTGGTTTAGCCCTTAAAAATACGCTGAGCAATATTGCTGCGGGTATTATGCTGCTAATACTCAGACCTTTTAAAATAGGCGACTTTGTTGATGCCAGTGGCACGCTTGGTACTGTGAGTGAAATAAACCTATTTACCACTATTTTTAAAACCACCGACGGTCTTTATATTGCATCGCCTAACGGCAAAGTATGGGGTGGCAATATTAAAAACTTTACCCGTAATGGCAAAAGACGAATGGATATAGTGGTGGGTATTTCGTATGCCGACTCTATTGACGTTGGCTTAAATGTACTTAAAGAATTAGCCGCATCAGAGAGCCGATTACTCGCAGAGCCAGCCCCTAAAGTAATGGTAACTTCAATAGGCGAAAGCGCAGTAAATATACAATTACGTGCGTGGGCTGTTAATGGTGATTATTGGCAAACTGTGTGGGATTTAAATAAACGTGTTAAAGAAGCTATTGAAGATGCTGGGCTGAGTATTCCGTTTCCGCAGCGTACGCTGCATATATCTGAGTCTATGGCGTCGGCAATAACTGTTAACAAAGATGCTTAAATATGTATTAACATAAACATAAGCACAAATAAAAATAGCGAGCCTTGGCTCTCTATTTTTGTATTAGCCTTTGTGTAGGCTGAGGGATTAACCTTCTAATTGAAAGTCGTACACTGAGCCTAAATTAAGTAGCTGCGTTAGCTCATCAAGTGCTTGGTAGCTCTCGGTGAGTAGGGCTGAGTCTGCAAAGTCACTTGCGCCTAATTTGTCGCGGTAGTTACGTTTTGCCCAGTCACACAGTTGTGTGTATTTAGTATCAGTTAAAATAACCTCTGGGTTTACTGCAGCAAGTTCTTGCTCGTTAAGGGCTACACGTAAACGCAAGCAAGCTGGGCCGCCGCCATTTTGCATACTTTGGCGTAAATCAAAAAACTGTACTTGGTTTACTGGGTTATCAGCCATAATCATTTCTTCAATGTAGGCGTTAACCGCGCTGTTGCGTTTACATTCTTGTGGTGCCACTAACAGCATTGAACCATCTTCAAGGCTCACTAGCTGGCTATTAAATAAATAACTACTTACAGCGTCGGTAATGCTTACTTTATCGGTAGGTACTTCAATAATATAAAATTCTTTATTGCCCACATACGCTTCGCGAATATCTTGCAATGCCAAAGCTTGGTTTAAAAATGCTTGCTGGTGGCACAGTAATACGTTGGCGTTACCTACTGCAATTACATCGTTATGAAACACGCCTTGGTCTATTACGTCTGGATTTTGCTGTAGTAAAATTTGGCTTGAATCTTTTAGGTTATGTAAGCGACAAATTGCTTCTGAGGCTTCGAGTGTTTGCCTTGCAGGAAACTTAGCTGGTTTTGGTAATTGGCTGTTAAACGCACTGGCACCAAATACAAACATTTCAAGGCCTTGCTCGCCGTGGCTGTCACAAAAACGAGTATGGTTTGCTGCTCCTTCGTCGCCAAAAAAGCCTTGGTCGGGCAAATGGGTATGATGCGCAAAGTATTTGTCGTTGTTAAACATCGCTTTTAATAAGCGTGTAGTGGTTGCAGGCTCTAATGAACGATGAAACTTATTATTTAAATTAGCTGAAGTAAAATGTACTTTGCCGTCGGTTGTATCTGGAGATGGCGATACCGTAGCTGCATTGGCTGTCCACATTGCTGACGCTGAATAACACGCGCGTAATAAAATAGGATCAGCTTTAAATGCTTTATGAATTACTTGTGCATCGTTACCGGTAAAGCCTAAGCGGCGCAGTACGTTTAAGTCGGGGCGCGCATGAGGGGCAAATACACCTTGAGTTAGGCCTTTGTCGTGCATGGCTTTCATTTTTTCAAGGCCTTGAAGCACTGCTTCTTGAGGATTTGAAAAGCTTGCTGCGTTATTTAACGAGGCAACATTACCATACGATAAACCAGCGTAGTTGTGAGTAGGGCCAACTAAGCCATCAAAATTAACTTCCAAAGCGTGCATACACGTTCCAACTAAAATTTTTCAATAGGGTGCAACAATACAACGCAATAGGGTTGCTTGCAAAGTTATAAACGCAGTGTTTTTACTAATTTTTTTGATGTTTTTAAATGTGGAGTTTATTACAAGGGGGTTGTTTTTATATCAGGTGGCTAATAAGTAATTAAATAAGGTTTATTCATAAATTTCATAGTGTGCAAAAGCTTAGCCTAAAGTAGGTTTATACATTTAAGCTTTATGCCAAGCCTTTACACAATACGATGCTACTTAACATAGACGCGCTCTTTGTCAGCGGTAGTGCGGGTATTTGTTGGGTCGTTAACTTGCCAAACGCTAATGTCTAAACGCCATAAAAGGTAAAGGGTATGGTATAAATTGAACATGGTTTTTCCTTGGTATTTTCACTGAACACATCAGTTTATAGGAAGAAGTATGCCAACATTAACTTGAATATTTTATGAATAGAAATCAGGTGTTTAGTATTTAAGTGTAAATACATACTTAAGGATTAGCACCAAAGAGGTGAAGTATTACTAAAAGATGCACCAACGTGGTGTGTTTTTAACAAAAAGCCCTGCAACTATTAGGTCACTTAAATGTACAAGGCTTTTTTAAAAATGTAGTCACTTAAAAAGAAAATTAGCGGCCTACTTTTCCTTTTACTAAAGGCTCGAACGACATTACTTTAAACTTACCGTGGCTTTGATTTTTGCCATTATTAAGTACAGGCGAATTATGTAAATCGTCAACGGTAAAGTATATTTTATGATCGGCTCCGTAGCTAAAGCCATCAGGCCAGCTTAAGCGTTCGTCCTTAAATAATACTTCGTAGTCGCCAGTGGGTTTAACTACGCCAATTGCGCCATTGGTTATGTCGGTTACATATATGTTACCGCCGCCATCAACAATAATACCGTCTGAAATTGGCTTAGTGCCGTAACGCGAAACTTTGTCTTCAAGTGCTTTAGCCGAAAGGCTCTCGTTATTTATATCGCTGGTGGCAATGCGGTAAACCGATGTGCCCGACATAGAGCCAAAATAAAGCCAGTCTTCGTTAGGGTCAAGCGTAATTGGGTTAACACCTAAGCGTGCTGGTTGTCCGCCAAGGCTCATTGTGCGCCCATCAATAACCATATCGATATTTTCGGCTGTGGTGTAATGGCTATTTTGTAGCACTCTGCGTGCTACACCTGTTTTAAGGTTTACCGTAATAATAGCGGCTTGGCTGCCTTGGGCTGTGTCGGCAATGTATACAACGCCATGCTTATTATCGATGACTAAATCGTTTAAAAATGAGGTGTCGGTAATGGTAGGTTTAGCCAGATAAATAATTTTATGTAGTTGCTCTTTATTTGTATCCCAACCCACTAAGCGCCCAGCGTGATCGGGCCCTGAAGTGTCGAGCATCCATAAAACGCCATCGCTTGATACGTTTATACCAAGTACATCGTAAAAACCTTTACCGTTATTGTACGCGTATGCCCATTCTTCATTAGGGTAGGGCTTAGTTGTACCATCGCTTAAAAGCTCCATAATTTTTTGCTTTTGGCCAAAAAAACCGTGCACAGATAAAAACTTTCTGCCCGATGGGGTAATAGCAATGTTACCCGGTGGGTGCTGCGCATCAAAAGTGGCTACTGTTTTTAAATCAGCATTTTGGCCAGCAGTATTAGCAGTATTGGCAGATACGGCGTTGCTACTTAAAAGTGCCGTGCTACACGCCGCAGCTAATAGTAATTTTTTAATATGAGTCATTTTTAAAACCTTTTAAAACACGTTTATTGTTTAAAAATTAAGAGCCTAATCGGCTAAGTCGTTTACTACTAAATCGAGCAGCTGCATCAACTGCTTCGCTTGTGTTGCATTTACACTATCAAATTTACATAAAATATTTTTAGGAATATCGGCTGCTTTTAACTTAAGTGATTGGCCATGCTGGGTTAGCTTCACTAGGCGTTTGCGTTTGTCGTGCTCATCTTTAATAACAGCCAGTAATGATTTTTCGCTCATTTTTTTGAGTATTTGGGTCATTGCACCGCCGTCTATCGCGGTTTTATCTATTAGCCCTGCAATTGTTATTTCGTCTTGCTCCCACAGCGCCATCATTACTACGTATTGCGGGTAAGTTAAATTTAGTTTGCTTAAAGGCTCGCGATACGCACGCGCAATGCTGTTAGATGCCATATATAACCGGTGGCATAACTGATTTTTTAACTTTAATTGCTCAAACGGCATAACGTTATCCTTTATTTCGATGCATGTTATTTTAATTTGCATGCAAAGTATTTGCAATCTCTAATTACTTGTTCTATTATTTTGCACACAAACTAAATTGATTGATGTTTTTAAACTTTGGAGTTCATTATGAATGTATTACAAAACGTAGCTTACACTGCAAAAGCAACTGCAACTGGCGGCCGTGAAGGCGTAGCTAAATCTGATGATGGTCGTTTAGATGTAAATTTATCGACACCTAAAGGTTTAGGCGGAGACGACGGACAAGGCACTAACCCAGAGCAATTATTTGCCGCAGGTTATGCAGCATGTTTTATTGGCGCACTTAAATTTGTAGCAGGTAGCGAAAAAATAGATTTACCAAGCGACACACATATTAATTCACAAGTGTCTATTGGTGCTATTGAAGGCGGTTTTGGTATTGCAGTAAAACTTGCTGTATCACTAGGTGATATGGATAAAGCTGCAGCGCAAACGCTTGTAGATAAAGCACACCAAGTATGCCCATATTCAAACGCAACACGTGGCAATATTGAAGTAGAGCTTTCAATTATTTAATAACTAAATAAAGAAAAGTTATAAAAGCACACAACGACAATTAGTCGTTGTGTGCTTTTTTGCGTTTAAGGCATAAAAATTAAATATACGATAAAACGTATATCCACTATTCCATATGTTGTTATTTTGTTTTATTGTGTATGCATAAGCACAGTGAGGACAGTATGGAACAATTCAACCCACTTCAATTTTATAAATGCCTAGCGGACGATACACGTTTAAAAGCAATGCTGCTAATTAGCCACGAAGAAGAGCTGTGTGTATGCGAGCTTGTTGCTGCACTTAAATTAAGCCAACCTAAGGTATCTCGCCATTTAGCACAGTTAAGACAATGCGGATTATTGAGCGACCGTAAACAAAATCAATGGGTGTACTACAGTATTAACAAAGCACTGCCAGAGTGGGCTAAAAATGTATTAACGCAAACGCTTACTGCTAACTCTTCATTTTATCAAAACGATTTAACGCGCTTAAACGCTATGGGTAATCGCCCTGAACGTGCAGCTAGCTGTTGTAACTAACTAATAAATTAACTTATTAAAGGTATTTAATTATGACTATTAAAGTAGGTATTAACGGTTTTGGCCGTATGGGACGTTTAACACTGCGTGCAGCAGTTGATTGGCCAGAAATAGAGTTTATTAAAGTAAATGATGTAGCGGGCGATGCTAAAACACACGCACATTTAATTGAGTTTGACTCAGTACACGGACGCTTAGCGCAGCAGGTTACTAGTGATGATAATAGCTTTAGTGTGGGTAAACACACGATTGCAGTTACCAACAACAAAACCATAAATGAAACTGATTGGTCAGATTGCGATGTCGTAATAGAAGCCAGCGGTAAAATGAAAACCACTGAGCTGTTAAATCAATATTTAGCGCAAGGTGTTAAGCGTGTTGTGGTAACAGCACCAGTAAAAGAAGACGGTATTTTAAATGTAGTAATGGGTGTAAACGATGACCTATATAACCCAAGTGAGCATAAAATTGTTACAGCTGCTTCTTGCACAACTAACTGTTTAGCGCCAATAGTAAAAGTACTGCAAGAAAAAGTAGGCATTAAACACGGCTCAATGACTACTATTCACGACATTACTAATACCCAAACGATTATAGATGCACCCCATAAAGACCTACGCCGTGCACGTTCGTGCGGTACTAGTTTAATACCAACCACAACAGGTAGTGCAACGGCTATTACGCATATTTTTCCTGAGCTTAAGGGTAAATTAAACGGCCATGCTGTGCGTGTACCTCTTACTAACGCATCCATTACTGATTGTGTTTTTGAGCTTGAACGAGGTGTTACACAAGATGAAGTAAACACGTGGTTTAAAAATGCTGCAAATAACGAGCTAAAAGACATTTTAGGCTACGAAGAAAGACCGCTTGTATCTATAGATTATAAAACAGATCCACGTAGCTGCACCATAGATGCGCTTTCAACTATGGTAATTAACAACACTCAGCTTAAATTATACGCTTGGTATGATAACGAATGGGGTTATGCAAACCGTACCGCTGAGCTAATGCTTAAAGTTGCACAAAGTGATTTGGTTTAATCTCGTTTAAAAAGGTTTAAATTCATGCTTGCGCAGTTGGCTAATTTACCAAGCTCTATAAAACAATATTTAATAATTACCGGTAATTACTGGGCATTTACCCTTACTGATGGCGCACTAAGGATGCTGGTGGTGCTGTATTTTCATCAGTTGGGTTATGGTGCATTTTCAATAGCCATGTTGTTTTTGTTTTATGAAATTTTTGGCGTAATCACCAATTTAGTAGGTGGATGGCTAGGAGCACATTTAGGGTTAAACAAAACCATGAATGTAGGGCTTGGGCTACAGCTTGTAGCTTTGGCCATGCTTTGCGTTCCTGGAGATTGGCTAACCGTTGCCTATGTTATGGCAGCGCAAGCACTGAGTGGCATAGCTAAAGACTTAAATAAAATGAGCGCAAAGAGCGCCATTAAGTATTTAGTACCACAAGACGATGCAGGGCAAAGCCAATTATATAAATGGATTGCCATACTTACAGGCTCTAAAAATGCGTTAAAAGGAGTGGGCTTTTTTTTAGGTGGCTTGCTACTTACCGTATTTGGTTTTGTGGGGGCATTAATAAGCCTAATTGCTTTACTTAGTGTTGCGTGGGTTATTAGTTTAATTTTTTTAAAAGGCGATATTGGTAAAGCTAAAAACAAACCTAAGTTTAAAGAATTATTTTCTAAATCGCGGGCAATCAACTTACTTAGTGCAGCGCGTTTATGCTTGTTTGCGGCGCGCGATGTATGGTTTGTGGTTGCATTGCCGGTTTACTTAGCCGCTCAGTTTAACTGGGATCACTGGTGGGTAAGCGGCTTTATGGCTTTGTGGGTTATTGCGTATGGATTGGTGCAGTCGCAAGCACCGCGTATAACAGGGCAAAGTGATTCAAACTCACATTCAGTCAAAAAAGCGTATTGGTGGGTTGCTCTATTAAGTGGCGTAACTGGCATTTTAGCGTTGTTGATGCAATTTGATGTAGCGGTACATTTTACGCTTGTAATCGGCTTACTTATTTTTGGTGGTGTATTTGCTGTAAATTCATCGCTGCATAGTTACTTAATAGTAAGTTTTGCTAAAAACGATGGGGTGTCGCTCGACGTTGGCTTTTATTATATGGCCAATGCGATAGGGCGTTTGCTTGGTACGGTGCTTTCTGGCTGGGTTTTTCAAGTATATGGGCTTAGTGCGTGTTTATGGGTAAGTGTATGTTTATTAATTGCAGCCTCAATTACAACGGCACGTTTGGCTAAACTTTAAAAAAACTCAACGTATTGTATTAAATTCAATTTGTTTAACGATATTCATAGCTTCATTGATTAGATCTACTAAACTGTACCAGTAGTTTTAATTTAAAGGGTGTGATGAATGCGAGAAATATCGTTAGCAAAAAAGTTACTCTGGCTAAGTGTCGGTAGTATATTTATAACTGTACTAGTGCTATCAGGCATTTTGTGGTGGCAGTTATCATCAAGTAATAAGCAGTTAGCGACCAAATCCGAAGAGTACATTATTGTAGAAGTAGAAGAAAAGCTTAATGCTCATGCGGCTGGATACGGAGAAAAAATTGCTGGCTTTATTAATGAAGCTTACCGTGTTCCTTATTCATTAGCGGCATTACTTGGCGATGCAGCAAAACAAAGCACTTTAGACCGAGATACAGTTGTCAGTATAAATAAAGCGGTTTTAGAACAAAACACTCTCTTATCATCTATTTATTCTCAATTTGAACCAAACGCTTTTGATGGACAAGATTCTCAATATCAACAAGGGTATAAGCATTCAGTAGATAGTGCTGGTACGTTAGAGGTATATATAACTCGCGATCAAAAAGGCGTCATTGAACAACAAAAAGTAGCGAATGCTGCCGATAAATATATTACCTCTTTAAATGAATTTGGTATTCGTGAAGCGCAGTGGTATTTGTGCGCAAAAGACACACTTAAGCCTTGTATTATGGAACCGTATTTATACGAAATTCCATCGGGCGATTCGGTAATGCTAACTTCGTTAACCGTGCCTATTTTAAAGTCAGGCCAGTTTATTGGTTTAGCAGGCGTTGATTTAACTCTACCAACCTTTCAAGTAATGACTGAGCAGCTTTCTAAGCAGCTTTACAATGGTCAAGCTAAAGTAACCTTGTTAAGCGATTTAGGTTTAATTGTAGGCAGCAGTCATTATAAATCTAAATTAGGGCGCCCAATTAAAGAAGCTGTTAGTTCTACTATATTTAATGATATTGAAAAGTCTAAAGGGCAAAGCGGTATTTTTAAAACAAATAGTGAATATTTAGTAAATTATCCAATTGATATAAAACTAGCAAATACTCAGTGGTCATTAATCATAGAAGTACCTACAGATCTAGCACTTGCAGGGCCTGAAGCGCTCGAAAAAAACATGCAAGAAACAGCAGCATCACTCGGGTTTATTATTTTAATTACAGGCTTAATAATTGCTGTGGTTGCTTTTGTTATTATGAAATTAGTAATTGCAGGTGTAATAGCGCCGCTACAACAAATTCAACAGCGGGTTGATAACCTCGCAAGTTCTGAGGGTGATTTAACGCATACATTGCATGTTGATAGCCACGCAGAACTTATTGCATTAGCTGGTGGGTTTAATCGATTTTTAGCAAAACTACGTGATTTAATTTCTGAACTAAAAGCGGTGTCTGAGCAAACTAAACAGCAAGGCGAAATAGCACAACACATCGCTATTGATACTAAGCATAATGTTCAATCTCAATTTCAAGAAATTGAAAGTGTGGTAACGGCTATGAACGAAATGAGCGCAACAGCACTCGAAGTAGCCAGAGCATCAGAGCAATCAGCCCAACAAGCCGATGAAATAAATAGCTTGGTAGTAAGCAGTGAGTCGAGCTTATCATCAGCGATGACACAAGTTAAAACGATGTCTGAAGAAATTAAAGAAGCCAACCAAGCAGTTGAAAAAGTAGCTTCGCGTAGTAAAGACATTACGCAAATATTAGATGTAATTCGTACTATTTCAGAACAAACAAACTTACTTGCACTTAACGCAGCCATTGAAGCTGCGCGCGCTGGTGAGCATGGGCGAGGCTTTGCCGTTGTTGCTGATGAAGTACGTGCACTTGCTTCTAAAACGCGTTCATCAACAGATGACATAAGCCAGCTAATTGATAGTTTATTATCTGAAGTAGGTAACGCATCTACCGTTATTGAAAAAGGCGTTGTACGTGCACAAAATGCCGTTGATGAAACATCAGTAGCTTTTGATGCTCTGCACAGTGTTGTCGTTAAAGTTGATGAAATAACCAATCAAATTACACATATTGCCACCGCTGCCGAAGAGCAAAGCTTAGTGACTGAAGAAATAAACCGTAATTTAACGCTTATATCTGATGCCGCATCGCAGCTTGCTGACTTATCTACACAAGCTGGGGATAGCAGCGAAGCGCTTAATGCACTTGTTGCCCAGCAAGATAATGAGCTAAATAAGCTTAAAACGTAACTTATAAATTAAGTTTTAAGCACAAAAAAATGGCCAGTTAATACTGGCCATTTTTATTTAGTAAAATAAGTATAACTTGTTGAGAATGCTCGATAACTGCTATTTATAACTTTTTAATCAACATAAACATTTGGTTGATCATTGGCTCAGCAAATTGATCTACATTAGGACGATTAAAATAACCGCGTAAACCTGTAAATTGCACCTGAAAAAAGCGCGCATATTCAACAGCGGTCAACGTATTACTTAACTCATCTTTGTTTATTGCTTGTGTAAACAACTGCGTTAAATAAGCTTCAAATTGAGCTGTTAAATCTAAGCTTAACTCGTATAGGTTTGAGTCTTTTTCTGCAAACTCGCTGTTTGCTTTAACCAGCATACAAATAGCGCTTGGGCTGCAATCTTTTGTTTTAATGACCACATTTTCAACAAATGCACGTAACCCACCAAGTACTGTATCTGCACTTGATAGAAACCCCTCTATTTGGGTTTTCATTTGTACTGTGTAATCTTTCAGCGATTCGCAGTATAGCCCTTCTTTAGAGCCAAACGCAGAGTAAATACTACCCGGGCGCATATTAACGGCTTCTTGTAAGTCACGCGTTGAGGTTGCATGAAAACCTTTTTGCCAAAATAGCTGGCTTGCAACGCGAACTACATTATCGCGTTCAAATTTAACCTTATTAGCCATATCATTCTCAATCAATTTGAACATTTGCTCAATTTTAACTTGAGCAGTCGCTCAAAATCAAATACTATGTGTCTCGAAGTTACTTAAAACTATTAATTATTAGGAGCTAACCATGGCCGAATTTACTTTATACACTCAAGAAAACGCACCAGAAGAAGCAAAACCGTTACTAGCTGATTCAGTAGCAGCATTTGGTATGCTTCCTAACTTACATGCAGTAATGGCTGAAGCACCAACATTACTTAAAGGTTACCAAGTACTGCATGAGCTGTTTCAAAAAACATCATTCAATGCAGAAGAGCTAACAGTAGTATGGCAATCAATTAACGTTGAGCACGACTGTCATTACTGTGTTCCTGCTCACAGTGGTATTGCAGCGGCAATGAAAGTTGATCAAGGTGTTGTTGATGCACTTGTAAACAAAACACCACTTGAAAACCCTAAGCTAGAAACTCTTCGTGAAACTACACTCGCAATGACACGTGAACGTGGCGTGATCAGCGATGAGCAAATCGAAAAATTCTTTGCAGCAGGTTACGGTAAGCAACAACTACTTGAAATTATTGTAGGCTTGTCTCAAAAAGTAATGAGCAACTACACTAATCACCTTGCTGATACACCAGTAGACGCTGCATTTAAAAAATATGTAAAATAAATACGATTTTATAAATGACAAAAGGCAGCCTAGGCTGCCTTTTTTGTGTTTATAAATCGCGGCTATTTAAATTTAACCGTTTTTGTACTGCGTGTATAACTTCTGCTTTCGGGCTTAGTCCATTCACCCTTTTTAAGATAAGAGGTCGATACAATAAACTTATCGTCTTTTAAATCACTAGTAGATTTAACCTTAGTCACTCCCTCTTTACTGCCTGTTACTTCCTCATAGGCTACAAACTGAGTAGGGCTTAATACCGTTATTGTGCCTTTAGTGTAAAATCCTGCCGTAGTGAAATAATAAAATACGAGTGACTTCTTTTTGCTATCATAAAAAATCATCGACTCACCGCCATACTCACCCTCGTTAATCGAGTGCATGGTACGAATAGCTTTACCGTTTAAAGCGCGTTCCCAACGGCCAACATCTTGTATTTTTTTAGCGCCTTCTGGTACTTTAAAGTCTGCTTGCCACGTTCCTAAGTAAGGTTTAAACACTTCTAGCTCTTTATCAAGGTTACTGGCAGTTTCATTAGCAAAGCTACTAAATGTGCATAAACATAATGCTAAGAATAGCGATTTAAAATATGTCATAATTTGGCTCTCGTTGTTAGGCTCTTATAAGCCCAGTATAGGTGATAATTAATTGATAAAGAAAATATTAATCACGTTCTCATTGCTTTATTTAGCTGCCATTTGGTTAGCTTACCCGCTGCAATACTTACCTGTTTATATACCAATATATGTACCTGGTTATATAAGTGTATTAAGTGCTATAACTTTTTTAATGTACGCGTGGGATAAGCGACAAGCTAAGCGTTCTTCACATACAAAAGTAAACCGCACGCCAGAGCGTACACTGCAACTACTTGCATTATTTGGAGGATGGCCGGGGGCATTACTTGCTCAACAATTACTTCGTCATAAATCGCAAAAGCGACGTTTTATTATTGTGTTGTGGTTATGTATTTTAATTAATGTTGGTAGTTATTTCGCAGTAGGATATTTGTGGCTTTATGAAGGATTTAATATGCCTTAGGCCAGTTATTAAATTAACCAGGCTAAGGCATATAAACTAAAACGTACTGAGAAGCTTATTGAGCCGATTGGCTTGCTTCCATTGTATCGAGTTCAACAGTTAGTATTGTTTTTTTATCAACTGAAACCCATTTTCTGTAAGTAAGGTATCCTGCTTTGCTTACTTCAATATCGTATTTACCTTCTTTAAGCTCAATACCAGCTTTGTAAACAGGGTTGATATTCATAATACGAACGCGAGCATCAGCAGGGTTAGTAATAACTGTTAATGAAATTGGTGCAGCTACTTCGTTAATCTCTGCAATAGGTTCTAAAACTACTTGCTCAGTTTCTTGGGCTGGAGGAGGTGTAGAACAACCGCTTAATAACAGTAAACCCAAAAGTGCGCTTAATTTTTTCATAGGTACTCCGTAAAATTATTTTAAATAATAAATGTTAAATGTCACGAAATATCATGGAGGAGTATTAATAAGTTGGGGTACCTAACTCGTCTTCCTTGACTTTCGTTTGTTTAAAAAACAAATTGGCGTACAGTTTAATATGTATCCAGCTCAGGTTCAATTATTGTTATTAATTTATAAAGTTTTAAATAAATTTAACGCTATGCTTATGCTGCTCATTTAAAGTAATAAAGTGGCTTCATCGCTATTATCGCGTTCAAAGTTTAAGTTGAACTGACCTTGACGAGTGGTAGTAAAAATAGCGCGCTGCCAATCTTCCACTTCATTTTTAATTGCGTGGTCAAATAACGTTTTAAACAACGCTGTTATATTTTCAGATACAGCAATTGCATGCTGTGTTTCGTCGTCTGCTTTAATAAAGTGAGCTTTGCACTCAATCACATTATTATCGCAATCTAAAATAAGCTGTGCTTCAAGCCACGGAGCATCAATTTGTTGATAAAGATACTGACCTAGGTGTTGCGGGATGTTTTTAATGTCGGGTTGCATGTGCTGTCCTTAGCGTTTTATTTATGACAAATCATCAAGCGATTCGCCTGGCTTTAAATAATTCAGCAGCTCGTTTTTATCCATAGGCCCTGTAATTTCTTCATCAAGAATTTCATCATTATCCCAATAACCTGAAATGGTATAATCGATATTCGAGCCTATTTTTTTCGTTTTCATATATGTTGAATAAAAAGTATCCCAGTATTTATTATCTATTTCATGCCACCACTCACCAAAACCACCTATGTTATCAACATCGCGTGATAAGCCTCTTAAATTACCAGCAGAGCTTGCAATTCCTGTAAGGTGGCCTTTTTTAGCTTTTTCAAAGTGTTCAAGCGCATTCTGAGCGCCGCGTTTTATATTGGGAGCGCCTCGGAGTTGCCATGACTTAAAGTTGTCCATGTTTAAAGTCGGATTTTTTTGCAACTGGAGTTCAAACTCATTCATTCCGGCTTCAAGCGTTTCAACAATTTCCTGATAACTATCCACGTAAAGTTTGATGTAGTCTATTGAAGTAAACTTCCTCTCGAGGAGTGTTTTTTTTGCATTTTCATTCATTATATTGCATCCGGCCAATTTGTTAGTTTTGGTTGTATTTTGTCACCAGTGATTAAACCAGGCTTGATAAATATCTGTGTTTCAGCTCCTTTTAAATAAAAGTTATTGCCTTCAAACTCTTCATATTTCTGCCCAGCCACACCGCCAACCCATACTTTTTCATCTTGCTCTAGTATGTGTTCAATATAGTGACCATTGTCATTCCATGAATCTTTAACTGCATAATTTTCTCGCCACTGCGCTTTTGACGTAGGTAACTCAAAGGCCCAGTAGGCGCCAGAGCTTTGACGAGTTGCTTCAGATGTGCCTTCGTCAATAATACGATAAATCTTTGTTCCTTTGGGAAGTGTGTCCGCTTTTAAATCGGTGAAGTTTTCAAAATTGTCACCATATCTTAAATCCGGCCATCCTTCATCTATTTTGCCCAAGCTATTTTCATCTAGTTTCTTTAATCCTTTAAAGTCATCAGGCATTATCCCCTCATTTGCCCCAAGAGGCCTTCCATTTGGCATAAGTGTGTAACTATCAGGCCAGTCACCATTTTGTTGCCCATGGGGGTGGTGACGTTTAAAAATAATAGGTGAGCTACCAATCGCTTTTACACCATCTTTAATTTTATAAGGTAGCTCTATGTCACTGGCATCTAATTCAGCAGTTTTTGCTTTAAGAGGCTGGCCGGTATTACCTTTTACAACGCGACCTTTGGCATTATTTAATAGCGCTTCGTCAACGTAGCCTTTAATACGGTTAATGCCTTGCTGTATTCCTGAGTCTACTTTAGTTTCAAACTGTTTTAATTTAGTTAAGGTACTTTCAATAGACTTAATAGCATGATTGTCTAACATTTTGCGAATTAACCAAGAGTCTAAGATAGGCTCAAGTGCTTCTTTAATTGTGCTAATTTGATTTTTAACAGCTTTTGTTGAGTCTTGAGTGAGTTTTGACCAATCCAGATTTTTAAGAAACGCGTGTGGGTCGCCTTTACCCAGTTTTCGCAATACGGCAAAAGCTGCATCAAGTGTTGCCCCCATATTTTTTATAATGACTTTTAGAGTGCCTTTTAACGCACTACCAAGGATAGGAACTAAGCCAATAGCTGTTAAAGAAAGTGCTAACCAGCCGTCACTGTCATTGCTTTCATCATCATCACTTAAGACCATAATATTTGCGCAGATATCACGACAATCCATTAACTGATCAATAACAGGGATCATAGATATTACACTACCCACTACTATTTGGGATGTACTTGGGTTTCTATTAAAATCGCCTTGCAGCGCTCCCCAAAGCCAATTGCCTGATGTTGCGGCTACGTTATTAGCCTCATCAAGTAAAGCAGTGTTGTTAGTTTCAATCATTTTTACCGCTTGTTGCGGTGTTATTTTTCCATAAAGTGGGTTTGGCGTTGTGTTATCTTGAGGCTCATACTTGCGCGTATCTTCCCCGTAATGAATAGTAAACTGACCATTTGGTACATCGGTTAATTGGGCTATACCGTCTTCATCTAGCTGGCCTGTGCTTTGTGTTCCATCATCAAATTTAATTGTATAAGGTGCGTTTTTTACAGGGGTGCCATCTTGATAAACATAAAGTAAATCCACTACGCTTGACGTTGTTGCAGCAATACCGGAGTCATTAATGGTTATATCACTAATGCGGCTAATATTGGCAGGGCTTGCATTGCTCGGTGCCCGCGCTGTTTGTGGGCTGGTTATGTTGTAATCAACTGGGCCATCAAAGGTTATAAATGTGCCATCGAGTGTAAGTACGTTAGTGGCGGTAATATCAACATTGCCTTGACTGTCGAGTTTTATCTCGCCGCCTGCGTTGTGAATAATTAAATCGCCATTACCTGAGCCCGTAATGCTTATATTATCGTTTGTTTGTAAAAACGTAGAGCCATTAGGCACATTAAGCTTTTACTTTTTAAGCGCAGCGTCTCTAGCCCTCTTTGTGAATAATTTACTCAAAAAACATATTGCACAAAGAGAAAAGAATGAGAAGTAAATGAGGGACCCAATTTGAAATACAGCCAAAAGCTAAGGTACTAATTTTAAAAGGCTGTAGCACCAGCAAGCATCCATGTTGTTAAAGGGCGGTTAAATTATTGCTTAACGTGTTGGAACAGCGGCGATTACTTCTTCATCGTTATTATCGCGTTCAAAGTTTAAGTTAAATTGGCCTTTACGCGTCATTGTAAAAATAGCACGTTGCCAATCTTCCACTTCATTTTTAATGGCGTGGTCAAATAACGTTTTAAACAACGCTGTTATATTGTCAGATACAGCAATTGCATGCTGTGTTTCGTCATCTGCTTTAAAGTGAGCTTTGCACTCAATCACATTATTATTATCGCAATCTAAAATAAGCTGTGCTTCAAGCCACGGAGCATCAATTTGTTGATAAAGATACTGACCTAGGTGTTGCGGGATGTTTTTAATGTCGGGTTGCATTTGCTGTCCTTAGCGTTACTTTACATCATTAATCATTGCTCAATGAGTACGACGATTGATTTACCTTGCTCAGCCGCATCTCTAAAGGTTACAAAGTACTTGTCTCGAACTAGCTCATACGCTTCGGGGTTTACTTCGTCGATACCATCTTGCTCAATTTCAGCAATAATTTGCTGACCTTCCAAATTGCTAATATCGAAGTCGTATTTTTCTTCCATTATGGTATATAAATCTTTGACCATATCAGCAGGAAAAAATCCGAAAGTACCGCTAATATCAGCGTCAGGTGGTAGTAGCTTATGAGGGAAAAAGTTAAAACTAGCAATAAGTAATAAGCGGCTATTACCAGCGATGGCATCCCACAATTGCAGTGCTGGCTCAAAGCCGCGCAGGTTTATTTCGATTGACTGCCAATGAATGGCTTCTTCTTCAGTAATTTCCAGTAACTGTTGGTATTTGCTTTCATCATCACCGTTAAGCGAGGTCGGGTAACTTTCTTCGTCAATAAGTAATAAGTGAATTAAGCTGCTCATAGGTAATAGGCTCGTGTTGTGTGATTAGCGAACTAATCAATTAAAAATAAGGGTAGATAAAGTGAATTGGTTTGGCATTGCCAGCCGTGCAGGTCTTTGCCTAATTTAGCCATAGTAAGCGCATTTAAACAGATAAAGCCTTCTTCCATATCTTTGTAATCACCAAATTTGCATTCATCAGTATGCCATTTTATGGCTTTATCAATACTGGCTTGCCAAAGTGTTATATCGGCTGATGTTAAAGCAGAAATCGCTTCGATTAACGGGAGGATATACTGTAATACATCTTTATCCTTGGTGTTTTTGGTTTCAAGTAAGGCGGCATCAATATCGCTTTGCTCAGGTGTGCCACCTGTAACAATATTTTTTAATAATTCAACATATTGGAGTTTGGCTTGATGTTGAACACTCGATAGTTTTATTTCACTGTGTTTAAGTTTTTCTAAAACTTCCTGCTCAGCAAAAAGAAGAACAATATTGAGATCTTGTTGAATAGTCCAATCGTTATGACTTGTTTTTAACTCAGGGTCAAAACCTCGTAAAAATGCAAAAGGTGCTGCTTTTTCGAAGTATGATTTAGTTTCAGGGAAATTTTCTAATACATAGTATGCATATGCTAATTCAATATATTTATTAGCTACCACAAAGGTGGCTTGCTGCCTCACTTCTATATAAACAGAATTGTCTAGTATTTGAGGTGTTCGCTTAGTTAAAACAATAGGAGCACGTTTAAATAGTCGCTCAAAGTCAATTTCACATTTATTTAAATTTAACATTAAAATTTCTCTACGGTAAAGGTTGTAATTTTCCACCAATTATTTTGCCGTTATCTTCAACAGCTTCGATAACTAATTTACTTATTTTTGGATCGCCATCTTCAATAGCATCGAATAAATTTTCACCTAATTGATTCTGAGCTTGGTATTTTTTAGATTTTTTCATGCTAGCCAGAGTGTTATCAATCCATTTATCAGTCATTTGATCTCCCTTTTTGGCTCCTTTAGTAAGTTTGGCACCAGGTCCTTTAGCTTCTACAATAAAGTATTCTAGCACGTTGCCGTCTTTATCACGCTTAGCCCAAACTTGGTCAAAACCGGGCCCAGGACCAAAACCTAATTCCATTTTCGCAGGTGGCGGTGGCTTAGAAAAGTGTTTTGCCATATATGCACTTGCAGCACGTTCTCCTTTAACCTCGGTCAGCTTCGCTTTAAATGCGCCAATGCGGCTACTAGAATCTTTATCATTAATAGCTTTGGCTAGTTTTTTCTTATATGCCGTTTCATAGTCCGCTAGGTTTTTGTAATGGGCATCAAGAGCAGGGTTTCTTACTAACTTAAGTGCTGACACTTGCGTTGTTACGCCTCGATTGGTACCTGGTTGTAATGCCGCATCGGGCTTGTCAATGCGCTCAATTAATTTAGGTTGCTC
>NZ_JBEOOL010000047.1:0-21764 GCF_040309225.1 Pseudoalteromonas sp. GW168-MNA-CIBAN-0100
ATTGCGACGCGAATATTGCAACTAAAGTTCACCAATGAGCAGCCTGATTCTCCAAGTTGTGAACAACTGTTATCTCCTGTGCGAGCATAATAAAGTTTGATCAAAAATAATAGCTATTTAACATTTTTACAACGCTAATGTTTGATACTTTAACAACGAAAGCTTTTAAGTTATTTATAATAAAGTTTGATATTTTTTATTGTTAAATTCAAGTTTAGCTTAAATTTAATAAAGGAAAAACCAGACAAAAAATTAGGATGCGTTTGAAAAATTATTCATCTATCGTCTCGAAATTCCAACCTAAAGCCTCACAAAGTTTTTTCTTAAGTATGCTTACCCATTTTTTCTTATATTCGTCTTCACTAATAACTCTACCTCCCTCTTTGATTCTTGGGTGATTACAAGATAGAAAAACGTCAGCTCTTTCCCATATATATTGATGTTGCCATTGAGCACTGCTATCAGAAAAATGTTGAATAATCTCTTTAAAGTTAGTATTGGCATCATCTTTTAGGCCGAGTATTAATGTCCCCCCTCCCTTAGCATTTAATAAACTTGGTGTATCAGCTTCTAATACAACAATTTTTATTTCGCTTATTTCAAGAATTGCAACAAAAAATCTAAGAGTCGTTCCATCTTTAGTTTTGAAGATGGTCTGGCTGTTATTTAGTGGGGTAGGGAATATCCCACATTTGATTGACTCAAGTTCTATTCTTTTATGTTTACCAAGCTCATTTATAACTTGCTCAAATATTAAAAATTTTGAAGGTAATTCTTCTGCTTCTTCAAATGTATCATCATCTTGATTTATAACAGGATCATACTCCTGTGCATTTCCTTCCTTTTCAGGTGACCCAACACCGGCTTTTTCTGGTTTTGCATTTTGGTTATCTTTGAAACCTGGTCTTGGTTTATAAGGTTTGTTCCCATCAGATAAAAATACGTCTTGAATACCTGAAACATTAAATGAGAAGCCTTTTAATTTTTGAGTATGTAGCCTCCCTCCTAAAGCAGGGATTTCTCCAATATCTAGTTCGGGATCTAAATCAATATTAGGCGTTTTAAACGGCTTTTCTTCATTTCCAGTTCCAAGTTTATCTTTTTCCCTTTTTTTAGGATGAATAACTTCAACCCCAAAATATTTTTCACTAACACGTGCCTCTAAAATAGACTCAATTCTTTGTACATCGAGCACTTCAGATTGTGAGTCCTTAATCACTGATAAATCAAACTCCCAACCAACTAAGTCCGGTGGAGTGAACTTAAAGTTAATTGAATCGTTATTTTCTTGGAAGTTTTGATAAATTGAAAAAAAACTGGCCCTAGCTTCTTGATCTAAAAAAAGCCAAGCAAGATGAGCTACCTTTCTTTTGGTTAACACGTAACTTACTGGGTAGTGTGTAGTTCCAGGAAAGCGAATCGTTACAGGAGATGTTGATTTGTCTATAAATGCCAATCCCGATAATCCGTTTGCGGTATAAGCGGCTTGCACTAAGTGTCTATTATGAAAAAAGAGTGTTCTGGCTAATTCAAAACCTGAAACTGAAACCATCCCTTTATTTGTTTGATAGATATATCGACAGTTTGAAGATAATTTATCAACTTTAATTAGACCAGAAATACTAACCGTAACTCTTTGGTATTCAACTTCATTTAAAACTTCTTTCCCAGAGTAAGTTCGACCTGGAGATACAAGGTTAGCCATTTCAATAGGTAATGATGAACATACTCCATCTTCCCATTCAACTCCGACAAAAATTTGTTTATTTTTTAAAAGATTTTTTGATTTGAATACACCGTTAACCTTTTTTAATTCAATATTTCTTGGAAGGTAACTTAAAGCAGGAAATTTTTTCGAAATCCAGCCTGAGAATGAGTTTGACAGCTTCTCGGCTACGCTCTTTGCTAAGTCCGGCAATACGTTCAATTTCATATATTTGGGGTATTGGTTCATTTAAGTTTATATGATCAATTATAATAGCTAAAACTCGACGAATTTGGTACTCGTCAATTGATTCCGTATATTTTATAAAAAAACTTTTACATAGTGGTAACTTAGCTAAATGACGAGCGACTCCCCAAGAAAAATTAATATTTATTATAAACCAGCTTTGAGTCATTCGAGGTAAATCTAAATTATCATAACTTAGATTTCTAAGCTTAATCAGTTTCCTAATTAATTCAAAATCTCTCTTAGCCCAATCAATTCGTCTTCCAACATCATTCCTCATTGGTATTGGTAAATGTGCTTTCAACCAAGTGTTATCAAAACGATACAGCCATGAATAAACTCGTGTACCTTCAGTAGTGGCTCTAATATCTTTTAAAACTGAGTATTGAGAACATATCGATAACCAATGAGTTCGATATTCAGAGCATCGCTCAATAGCTTTAATATTTGTATAAACTCTTTTTTTCTTGAAGCTATCATCAATTAATACTGCATTATGAATCGCATCTAAAATAGAATCAGATGGAAACAATGCCATGATACATACTATATGGTGTAACGGGCTATAATGTCGTCTATGTTTACGAAAAAAAGCCAACAGCCAATTATTTTCTAGCTCAAGACTTAACCCATGTTGCTCTAAAAATCTATTACCCCAAAAATGTAAAACTAAACCTCTAATTTTTACATGATCGGGTCTTTGATTAATTACTGCCCCCAAATCAATAATTCGTCTTTGATAAAATATCGTCCATTGTAATGGTGTAACATATGGCGTTTGGATCTTTAGTAGTTGATGTATTTCATTAGACAGCTTCAGTAACTTGTCATCTTTTGCAACATGTATCAAAGATAATTTTTCTTGATTTATAAGGTCAGAAGCATCTCTTAATTCATGTCTTCTACTTGGGGTTAATTTAAATGGGCTATTTAGCAAATAGCAGTGATGATAAGGGCAGATTAGTACGCCAGGAAGCTGAAAAAGTCTACGCCAATATGAATAAGCTAAGTTTTTTTGATCTTCAATTAAGCATTCAGGGCAATAACGAAAATATCTAGGCCACTTAATCGTTGAAGCATTAACGCCTATACTCGTCATTGCATGTGATTTATCACTATGCGTTAAATTATTTTTAACTTCTTTAATACGAGAGGGTTCAACAAATGAATTAAAAAAAGGAATTATAGAGTGGCGTTGGATAACTTCATTTGCGCTATAAGGCCAAATATGGCCGACTTTAGATAATAATGCATGAATATGTCCTTGTATTAATGCGGAAGGCACAACATTTCTAGATCCAAAAAGAATCTCTAATGCTACCTTATCGTCATTCAATCCATGCCTTGTTACAAAACGAGCTAAGATGCTAAAAAGTAACTCATCATTATGTGCAACGGGAAACTGCATAATCATAAAGACCCCAATTCAATGAGGTCGGTTTAGAAAAATTAGCTATTCATTTTCAATCTGGGTAAGTGATGCGATTAATGATATTTTTTCATCATCACTTAACGAGGCGATAAGAATAGCCAATTCTGCACTTTGGTCGTCTTCACAAAAAAAGTAATTTAATGGCACCTTCAATTCATTCGCCATTTTTTTAAGCGTTTGAATATCTGGAACGTGCCTACCTTTTTCGTAGTGATTCATTCGACCACTGGCAGAACTTTCATCCATACCGACTCTTACACCAAGTTCTTTTTGTGAAATACCAAGCTTCTTTCGTGCTTGCTTGAGTCGATCTGGGAGTGGACTATTATACAAATTATTTTCATCTTAAAAATCTCTGATACTTAGATTGTCTAAGTTTTGCTTATTTGTGTATACTTAGCAATCCTAAGTTTTTAGTTTTTGAGATCAAAAGATGATAATAGAATCAATTTCTTTGAACCCTAAGTTCAAAGAACTCTTAATACAATTACAATATAATCAGGTAAGTCGCCAGAAACTTATAGCGTTGACAGAGAAAAGATTTAATTTATCAAATGTTCAAGCAACTCGTTTTGTATCCAAGAATATCTATTTATTAAAAAAACAAAAACAGATTATAGCTATGGGTGAAAAAAATAAAAGAATCTACCGCATTGCTCCAGAGCTTATTGCTATCCTGCATGAAAATAAAATGACAAAAGAATTGGTGAATGAAGAGTTAAAAACCAAATCTGAATTAAAACTTATATTAGGGGAGATAGAAGCATATCAAGAATATTTGAAAAAATACCCTCAAGGTCAACGAGTTATAATTTCCCTTCTTGATAATTGCCGAGATCGTGCCACAGATTTTTATGGTCGTTTGAACGCTATTAAAAATATTATTAGTAAAATTCAACCCCTGACTGGGTCATCCACAATCGAACATAATAATTAAACATGTATTTTACTTCAGATTAATAAGCATCAAATTAAACAACTTATTGCATATCTTAACTTTTTAACAATGTTCAATTAATTATATCGTTTGATTATCACCTCAATGCAGCATTTTTTAGTTTATAGCTCTCTAAATTAATGCCATTTCAAGCTTATGTTTTCGTTTTACCCAGTCAGGTAATGAACGCTCAAGAAGCCTAAAAAAGTCAGGGCTATGATTATGATGTATTAGGTGACATAGCTCATGGATGATTACGTACTCAATACACTCTTTTGGTGCCTTTATTAGATCTACATTTAGGGTCAGTTTTTTGTTTTTTGAAAGACTTCCCCAACGTTTTTTAAGCTTCATAATTTTAATTGTTGGTTTATCTAAATCTTCCCGTTTAAATTTTTCCCAGCATTCTGAAAATATTTTATTTAAATGGAATTCGGATTTTTCACGATACCAACCTTTTAAAAGTGGTTCTATATGCTCCGGTTTGCCACTTTCTGACGATACCATGAAAAAACCTGCTTTAAGACGAATACAGTTTTTAGGCTGTAGCTCTATCTTTAAGCGATACTTTTTCCCTAAATATAAATGGCTTTCACCACCAACATACTTTCTTGAAGGGGTTCTCGGGTCAAACTGATCGAAGTAGTTTATTTGCTTCTTAATCCAGCGAGCACGTTTTCTAATTTTATCTTCAATTGTTTGCTGTTCTGTTCCTTCGGGTGCTTTAACAAAAACTGATTTATCAGGGTGAACTGATATTTCTAATGACTTTCTTTTAGAAAAAGCTAATTGAAATGGGATTTCTCCCTCTCCATATACTACAGAATATGTCGAACTCACCTGATTGATAGATAAAGACATTAAGTATGTCTCCTGTGTTTAGCAACTTGCATTGTTTTTTCGATGATTTCATCCATCTGCTCCAAGCTCAGTGCTACACCATATTTTTCTTTTACTTCATCATATAGAAAATCATCTATATCATTCATCGCTGATTTTTGAGCATCAATATCGTCCCAGAAATCGACCTTCCAATGAACATCTATTATTCTCTGGATAGCAAGCGATGTTTCTGAAGCAATGGAATCTATCAGAGTTTCACCCATGTCATAAAGCATGAAAAATGGCTTAACCAGCCCGAAATAAGCACAAGCTTCATCATTATCACGAATATTATCAGGCACATCTTCATGTTGCTTCGTGGCAACTTTGTTGCGTATATCAATAACTCGGTTTAAATATTCAAGGTCAGATATTCGTCTCGCCTTAAAGTCATCAATAGCATCCTGAATTAACTTAGAAAACCTCTCATAAAAAGCAGGATCTTCGTCCATGTTTTCTGAAATACTGCGCTTAGTCGCATGTGCGATAGTATCTGCTTTAGAAGCTGTTGTTTTCGACTGGTAAACACCTTGCTCTTCTTTCACCATGGTAAACATTTTTTCATCAAAAATATTAACTGGCTCATTTAGCTGCGTTACTTCATGTGCTTGAATATGAATGTCTAGTAGCTTCTTAATTTTTGGCTCATAGTCGCGATAATCAATCGCTTCTGCATATCGTAGCTTAACAGCCGCCTTCAAATTCTGGAATCGCTTCAAATCATCTTTATAGTTCTGTAGTTTGTGCTCGTCTGACTTCATAATGAACTGTTCAGAAGACAGCGCTATACCTAATGATTTACTGAATGCCGATAAGCACTCATAGAATTCCTCACGTAATTCGTCATCAGCCAGTAAAACCTCATAGGCCTCTTCATCCTTAGAATTCTTAACTTCTTTAAACAAGTCCCACAAGTCAGAGTAGCGCTGAGGCAACTTACACACTTCTTCATTTATTGAAATTAGCGTTCCAGCTAAGTCATCTTCATCAAAGCCTTCAAACGCTTCATACATGGTGAGCGCTTCATCTAATTCACCCAGTACACTTGCATAATCAACAATATAACCAAACTCTTTACCTTCATATAAGCGGTTAACACGAGCAATAGCCTGTAAAAGGGTATGCTCTCGAAGTTTTCGGCATAAATACAAAACAGTGTTTCGCGGAGCATCAAACCCTGTTAATAGCTTATCAACAACAATCAAAATTTCTGGATCATCACCGTGTTTAAATTGATTGATGACTTGCTTGGTATATTCCTCTTCTGAACCAAAACGCTTCATCATTTTAATCCAGAACTTACCTAGCTCATCTGTTGGACCTTCATCAACTTCGTCATGACCTTCTCGAGTATCCGGGCCTGATATAACGACTTCTGTCGTCACAGTGCCAATTTCTTGAAGAAACTGTTGATACTTAATTGCTGCATTTTTACCAGGAGCAACAAGCTGTGCTTTAAAACCAGTACCTTGCCAGTTAGCTCGAAAATGCTCACTAATATCAAACGCGCGCATATAAATAACCTGATCGGCTTTATTAAGCATTTCAGCGCGAGCGTATTTCTTTTTAAGATCGGCTTTTTGTTCTTTGCTTAAGTCAGCTGTGTGACGCTCAAACCATAGATCAATAGCAGACTGATTTTGCTCCATTTCAACGTGCCTGCCTTCATATAAAAGTGGTAGTACCGCTTCATCAGCTACAGCTTGTTTTATTGTATAATGAGGTTCAATTAAGCCACCAAACTTAGCAAAGTTATTCTTTTCTTTTTTAAGTAAAGGTGTTCCTGTAAACCCTAAAAAACAAGCATTAGGAAGCATTTGGCGCATTCTTGCTGCGAGTGAACCAAAATTGGTACGGTGGCTTTCATCAACTAATACAAATATATCTTTTGATTCGTCTACATACTTTTCAGCTACCCATCCCTTATCAAATTTATGGATAAGTGTGGTAATTAAGCCCACTTTGTCTTTTAGGTGTTTAACCAAGTTACGGCCAGATGTTGCACTTTCTCGACTTAAACCACAGGCTGCAAAAGTATTACCAAGTTGTTTGTCTAAATCATCCCTGTCGGTAACCAGAATAATTCTAGGGTTAACTAATTTAGGATCCAGAGCCATAGCTCTGGTGAGCATAACCATAGTCAGGGATTTACCTGAGCCCTGCGTATGCCATATAACACCACCTTGACGACTTTCTTTTGAACTACTTTTTTTGATTCGAGTAATCGTAGATTTAATCACGAAATACTGTTGATAACGGGCAACTTTTTTTATGCCTCCATCAAAAAGTGTAAAACGGTAAACCAAATCTAGAAGGCGTTCGGGTCTACACAGACTATAGATAGATTTATCCTGCTCTGTGACTAACCGCTTACCCTCAGCTTCAAGCTCATCGAAAAAGGTTCTAGCTGTTGCAAATTCACCGCTGAACAATTGCGCTTTTACATCATCGCTAAGCACAGTATTTATTACTTTATCAACATCAAGTGCTTTGTCTTCTTGTTCCTTCCACACTCCCCAAAACTTCTTAGGAGTACCAGCTGTTGCATATTGCGCAGCGTTCTTATTCACAGCTAAAACCTGCTGCACATAAGTAAATAGGCGCGGAATATAATCGTCACCTTGGTTTCTTATGTTTTGCGAAATAGCTTGCTCAACATCAATTTTAGGGGATTTACATTCAACTACGCTAAACGGAATACCATTCACAAATAAAACGATATCAGGTCTGATTGTTTCAGTGCTGCGTGCTCGCTCAACGGAAAATTCAGCCACTACATGGAAACTGTTGTTAGAAGGCGTTTTCCAATCAATAAAATTCAGTGTAAAGCTCTTTGAATCGCCCTCAATTGTTTGCTCCATAGCTGAGCCCAAGGTGATCAAATCATAAATAGCTTCATTAGTTTTTTGCAGGCCATCAAACTTAATATTTTTAAGTTTTTGAATGGATGATTGAATATTCTCTTCACTAAAAAGATACTCGCCACTTTTATAATTAATACGATTTATCTTTTTGAGTTGCTTACGAAGAACGTCTTCCAAAATCACATTGGATGTTCGCCCACCTCTTTCAGCTAACGCTTGTTCAGGCGTTAAATATTGATAGCCTAAATTAATCAGCTGTTGTAATGCAGGTATCTGTGACAAGTGCTTTTCGTTAAATTCAAAGCTCTCAGGCTTTGAATTAACATTGTATTTAACAGGAAGTGTACTCATACGCTCACCTCATTAAGTGTCTTTTTAGTGGTTGCAGGAGTGACGCTTACTTGCCATTCACCTATTAGAAGTTTTTGCATAAGCCCTCGTTTTTGCAGGCGGTATTTTTCTGAAAACTGCCTTAACTTAGCGATTTCTTTTTTTGCAGAGTTAAGTACTTTAGCAATCTCGACTTGAGTTTCTATGTCAGGTATTGAAGCTTTTACTTCAGAAAAATGATGAAATTTTAAGTTCCAAGTGTCAGAAGTTAACCCTTGTGAGTATCTGTAGAACTTATGAATCATTGGCTTTGTTTTAAACAAAAAAGCCATGAATTCAGGATTAACAATCGTTTTTGGTGTGCAGACTGTGTATGCAGGGCTAACAATCCCATCAATAGCAGATAATGCAGATACGCCTTGCCACATCCGCATGGTGTTATAACCAATATCGTTAGGACAAATTCTTAAGTATTTCGACTTATCTTCATTTGAATTATCTTTCCGATTGGTTTCTGAATGAGGGATTACACCTTTTTCCCTCGTGATTGATATCAAAGGAAGTTCGATATTTTTGGTCTCTCTCCTATTTTCAAACAAATCACTTAATTTGTATAACCTCCATGATTCTGTTGGTTTAAACAATCGTTGAACTAGCCATTCAAACTGTTTTTCCTTAGCCGAAATTAACGTTTCGGTTTTTTCTATAGCGCTATCCCATAGAGCTATAGTGAAAGCTATTTGTTTTTGTTCTGCCTTAGGCGGGATTAAAATAGGGACTTTGTTTAAGTCCTTTTGGCCAATATTTGCTCGTACAACTCCTTGAGATCGCCGAATCAATTCTCTTCGAATGCTACTGCTATTAAAACAATAGCCAGCGAAATATGGATCCAGCAAGTCTTTTTGCTGACGGCCTCGGATTACAAAGCCACCAAAAGTAATCTCTTCTTGATCAAGATAAACGGAAGAATATGCAATTTCATTCGGTACTTCTGAGGTTCGGTTAAAGAGGAGGTCACCATATACAACAGCAGACTCAGCTTTTTGCTTTTCTGTAATCTGAACTTTTCCTTGAATATCATTTCTTTTCAAAAAATGATTTTTGAAAATATCCATGACATTTATGAACTCAGTTCCTTGGCCGTATGCGCTTTTATCTGCATTAATACCATTTTTGAATTCCATAAATGTACCAAGAGTTGTGCTTTTCCATCCTAAGGGAATTTTTTTAGATTTAATCATTTATTACCCTCCAATTTTTTTGAACACGAACCAGCTGCGGAATACCTTTTTCAGGCTTAGGTAAGTCTTCTGGCATGGTGCCACCTAGTTCCTGAATGGTTTCACGCACCTTGGTTCCTACTTCAAAATGGGTACGGTTGGCCTGAGTCTTATTACTGACTTCATCACGCTTGAGTTTATCTTCTGTTTGAGTAGCGCGGAACAGGTTCGCCGCTAGCTCGGTACTACCCATGTGGTCGAGTATTTTTTGACTCTTTTTTAAGCCTTTATGCTGATGTATTCCCTTATTATCTAGACCACCATAAAGCCCTTTGTAGCCGTGATTCTGGAAAATGGCATAGTCTAAGCCTGACTCTACACCAGCGCCTTTAGCTGCTGCAGCCAATTGCTTGTTATGGTCTGCCAGCTCATTCCGTAACATCAGACGTTTTTGGTCTTCGTTGAGCTGCTGAAAGCCTGTTTCGTCTTGCAGTTCTTGACGACGAGTTTGCATAGCAAAATAAGTTTGGCCATTAGCGATGACCGTTTTACTGGCATCGCCATTTTGCACAATGAGGTAGCAAGCATAACGAGAAAGTGCAAAAGAGGGCAATTCTCGTTTAGCGCCTGACCCAATATCAACCATCTCGTGGATCTCCACGAAATGGTCTGCAATAGTTTGATTACTGTTTTCGCAGGCTTTTTTTGCTTTTTCTATAACCGGTAAAAAATTACGAAACTCTGAATAATCTAATACTTTTCCTAATTGGCGTGCTAACCAGATTTCACCGCCTTGTTCGTTAGTAACTTTTAAGCTCTCAAAGCTAATATGCTCTGGATTAATCATATTATTTTCACTCATTCTGCTACCTCCGATGTATTTTCAGGAACTATATCTTTTAACATTTCGGCCATTTTTTGGCGAACTTCTATTAGTTCAGCTTCAAGGGTGATAATTTCAGCTTGTACTGCAACAATATCGATCTCGACTTCTTCTTCGAATGTATCGACATAACGTGGAATATTCAGGTTAAAATCGTTTTCTTTAATTTCTTCAAATGTGGCTAAGTGAGCATATTTTTCGACTTCTTCACGCGCAGTAACTGCCGCGACAATTTTATCTAAATGCCCGTCTAGTAAAATATTTTGATTTTTCCCCGCTTGGTAATGTTCTTTACCGCTAGCATCGACAAATAATACATCTTTACGGTTTTCATTCACGCCGCCTTTTTCACGTGAACGGTCAAACATGAGGATTGCAACAGGAATACCTGTACTTGGGAATAAGTTTCCAGGTAGGCCAATAACTGCATCAAGTAGGTTTTCTTTTATCAGTTTTTGACGGATTCGTCCTTCAGCTGCTCCTCTAAACAGTACGCCATGAGGAACCACTACAGCAATTCGACCTTCTTTTTCAACAGCAGCTTCTACCATGTGACTAATAAAGGCAAAATCTGCTTTTGACTTAGGTGGCACACCGCGCCAATAACGATTATATCTATCTTCCCCAACTTCCTCAGAACCCCATTTGTCTAGTGAAAATGGAGGGTTTGCCACAACGTTATCAAATTTCATTAGTCTGTCATTCTCGACTAATGCAGGTGAGGTTAACGTGTTACACCACTCGATCCGTGCAGAATCTGAACCATGCAAAAACATGTTCATACGGGCAAGTGCCCAAGTACTGCCGTTTACTTCCATGCCTGCAAGTGAGTAATTGCTATCTCCCACCTGTCTTGCAGCTTCAATGAGTAACCCTGCTGAACCACATGCTGGGTCACAAATACGAGCTCCTGATTTGGGTGCGCATAACCTAGCAACTAGTACTGATACTTTATGTGGAGTATAAAATTCACCAGCTTTTTTACCTGCATCTGAACCAAAGCGTTCAATAAGATAAATGTAAGTATTGCCAATAACGTCTTCAGAAACACGTGAAGGGCTCATATCTAAAGCTGGTTTATTAAAATCATCTAATAATGTTTTAAGACGGCGATTTCGATCTTTGGTTTTACCTAAATTAGATTCACTATTAAAATCAATATTACGGAATACGCCTTCTAATTTTGATTTGTTGGCTGTTTCAATATGCTCTAAAACGATATTAATTAGTTCTCCAATATTAGCGTTGTTTTTTCGTTCAAATAACGAGTAATAGTTCGCTAAGAATTTATCAATAACAACTGTTTTCTTTTCTTTAGTTTCTGGATCTTCAATTTCTTCTGTTAGCTCAATCATGGGAAGTAAGAAACGTTCACGCTCAAGTTTACGCCTAATACGCGTGTCATCATCTCCATATTGTTTTTTATACTCTTCATAGTGGTCATTCCATACATCAGAAATGTATTTTACAAATAGCATAACTAAGATGTAGTCTTTGTATTGCGCAGGATCAACGGCGCCTCGGAATGTGTCACATGCTGCCCATGCTGCATTATTTATGTCTTTTTGATGAATTTTATCGTTCATATTTTTGCCCTCAAATTTGGTGTTTATTAATGAAGCGGAGTTGACTATTACAACCCCGCTTACAGTGAGTTAAAATGCTAAGTATTTAGGACGGCTGATTAAGTCCATGTAATCGACCGCCCAAACGGAGGGTAAATTGATGTACTATCCCTTACGGTGTAGTTTGCAATAACTTCACCTTGCTCGTTACGCTCTTCGCATTCATAGGTGTCAGTATCTTGGCCTTTTCGCTGCGCCCACTTGCTACTTGTAATATTAAGAGTATGCGACTCTGGTACACCTATTTTTTTCTTGTATTCATCAGTCATAATGGCTCCTATCCTTTAATATTTCGAGGGTCATTTCCATGGCTATCTTTGCGTTGTATCTGGCCATCTTTACCATGAACAAATAGCTCAGAACCTTCTCGTTTACTTTGCTCACGAGCAGCGACTTCCGCTTCACGCTTAGTGTTATGAACGCTTGAAGCTCGCTCAGAACCACCTTTTTTATTAGCCCAACCTTCAGGATGAGGAACAACATGTCGAGTATTGCCCTTGTTTGATGATGTTTTCTTTGTCATAATATATGTGTCCTATATAGTTTGTAGTTTTGCTTAGAAGTGCTGTAACACTCTTAAGCTATTTAAATTCAGTAACTGTAATTACTGTATCTCCGTTGCTAGTTTCATTAAAATTGCTTCAGTTAACACCCCCTTTTTTTCTGTTAATTTATTCATAATTTCCTGTTCTTTTATTGATAATCGATTAATAGTAATTATTTTTTCCTGTACTTCTAAGCTAGGAAAAATAATATCAAGATCCTCTAAAGCTGGCTTACCTATCATTCTCACCGCTGTACCTGCAGCTTTACTTAACAGAGCAGACTGCGATGATGGTTGATTGATAAACCAACATAAATACGCCGGAATTACGGAGTCACTTTCAACTCTAATTCGCAATAATGGGGCAGCAATAACTGCTGAACTTAGATTCAGGTCAATTAATGCTGCTGTGTTGGTTTGTCCTCTAGAGCGAAACGCTAAGTCATTTTCTTTTACTCTGTGATGCTCCTTTAGACCCTGCATATCAATCTGGACTAGCTCTTGATCACTTAGTCGGTTATCCTCAGTTAAATCTTTCATTTGAATAACTGAAAGATTTCCGTTTAAATCTGGCTCAAGCCTTGAACGAAATGAATGCCCCATCTGTACAGAAGCAATACTTTTTAATTTTACCATCATTCCTCCTCCTTAATAACATTTCGCTGTAATAGCGTTTCTACATTATCAAAGTATAGAGAGCAGATGATTTAAGTCAACACTTATTTTGCAATAACTGCGTTACTGCGTTTTCATGGTTGATTTGTAGTATCGATATTTGAATAGAAAAACCACTACTTCCTGGTTCTATAAATATTGTTTTTTATAATCCAAGGTTATGATTTTTATTGGTATTATAGATAATAGGGGATGAAAATATGAATTACTTATGTGAGTACATTTACAATATTGAGTATACATTAAGCTCCGGTAGTTATTTTATAAGTCTCATGACTCACACACCATAAAAAATTATCGATATTTTTATTTCTTCTGTTTAAAAGGGGAGAAGAAAATCTGTTCAGCATAATAGACTTCTACAGATAATCACTTAACCTCAATATAACCCCTTCATTTTTGATTGTTTTGTAAGTTCCTCCCTTACTGTGAACCATGAGTCTTAAGTCATTTTCAACGAAAGCTGGTGTTAATTTAACAACTTTAGCCTTTTTCTTCTCAGGCTTAGTCTGTGCTTTTTCTTCTAAGTTTTTAATGTGTGCAACAAGGTCAAATAGGTTACCACTAGGCAACTCTGAAACCGCCTGTTCAGCTATAGCGGGAGCAATATCGTCACCTATGCCCATTTGTTCTAGCATGCTTGTAAGCTGTTGTAATTTAGTTGAGTCTTCACTTTTAGTTACTTTAACATTAGTCACTTTTTCATGAGCCTCATAGACCGGATCATGTTGGATTAAAGCCGCCTTGGGAATTTCTAGATCGCTATACTTTTCTATTTCTTTATCAAGACCACTTTGCAGCGCACGGATCATTGGCCGAATCATATGAAGTTCATCATTAAAAACACTATCAACCAATTCTTTGTTAATTTTCTCTCGTCCCACTGTTACAGCCCTTGTCTGACATAGATAGAACAGCGTTACAGCGACATGAGCAATACCTTGAGAATAATCCCAAAATAGGTTCTTGATTTCATTTGTTAATGGCTGCGGTGATTTGAACCACTGTAATGACCAAAGTCTGTCAAAAAACCTATCCCAATCAGAGCCTTTACCTGTTTTATCGGTAGTATTAAATCTATTCCAGTTAATACTGCCAAACTGCGATGCACGCCTAGCTGATCGCATACTTGGTGAAAACAATTCGTAAGCTTTTGGTGTACCTACAAACAAAATAGGCAGTTTAATTGTATTGGTTAGCTGTACAAAAAATCGCAATATTCTTTCTGATACGCCGGAGTTTGAACGTTCAAGGTGCTGAATTTCATCAATCACTAACAAACCGATAGAATGTAATGCCGCTATTCGAGCAAAGTCTCCAAGTAACATCTCTGCATTTGATCTTGGTTTGACATACTGTTTTTCATATTGGCTATTATTATCTAACGCTAGATCTAGCGCTCTAAAGAAGTTAATACAAAGACTTTTTACAGAAGCATCATGCGGACACTCAACCTTTAACCATACTATCTGCACATGCTGATAGGTTGGGTGCATAATAACTTGGTCATAACTCGCTAAAACAGCCTCTACCGCTGTAGACTTTCCGGCACCGGAACAACCAATAACCGAGCTAACAAGAGCCTCATTACCGGCATTGCGACTGACATGTTGTGTAAAATTAGCAGTACTATTGAGCGTTTCTTGGTAGCTTTTATCTGCAATATTTCTACTCAAGTAACCTTGTCTGATCATTGAAGAAATGGTTTGTTCAAGTTGTAAATGTGCCTTAGTTGGGTATAAAAAACCGTCCATAATACGGAGCATTGCATGCCGTCTAATATGAGCGGGTAATATAACTTCTTCAGGGCGAACCTCTGGGGTACGACGAATCAACTCAGCGGTTTGTTCAAGAGAATTAATACATGGTAAAGCATTAATTAATGGATGGCCTTCATATTCTCTGATTTCAGCATCAATATAAGTCGCAGTTTTGTACATATACATATGCCCCTTAGAAGTCGTCCAAATCAGGATAATCATACCCTTTGTCAGGTAAATCTTCTGAATGAATTGGCGTCACTGTCGCTTTATGGCCAACTTCAGACTGTTTTGTTTCCAAATCACGCTTTTTCTTGCGTTCTAAGTGTTTCTCTTTATCACGATTATCTTTAATTCCCTTAAGCCTTCGAGACTTGTTAGATAACGCCGTATTTTTTTGCCTTTCAGCCGCATATTTAACAATTTTTTCAAGCTCCGCCTGCACATCTGGAGCTTTATAATCTGCTTCTTGCTTGGCTGAGGCTATTGTCTCTTTCGATTCGTGTTGAATGCTGACTACTTCGGTGAAGCTCATATCTTGATAACGACGACTACGAGACTGCAAAGAGCATGTCCATACACTATCGAACTGATTATCTGGTCTCATGTAAATAATATTGGTATTTAATGGATTATAAGCAATTTCAATACTAGAGGGTCTTGGGTTTGCCTTATTTTTATGGAACCACCCTAAACTTACCACTTCAGAACAGGTGTAATATAACCCTTTAAAGCTAATACCTAACGTTGAAACTGATGCTTTATCATGAGGATAAAGGTTAATTGACGTTAACTTTTCATCGATTGTACGTAAAATACCTGTTCGATTAGCAATACCCCATTGCCATAATCGAACGGGAATTGGCGGAAGATCTGTTGGCATATCAGACTCAAAATCATAACTCTTGAGAGGCATGGTTGTGTTTCGATTTATCTCAGAAACGATCACCATTTTTGTAAAATCAAATAACGTTAAATTTGCAGATAGCTCATTGCGTTTACCTGCTTTCTTTTTACCATTGACTGGCTCAACCTTTCCATCAACATAGGGCAAAATATCGGTATGCATCGTGTGAAATGACTGCTCTACAATACCTTTATCATCACCGTGATAAGCGCGAGTATTAGAAAGTGTAATTCCAAATCGATTAACTAGGATATCACCATGCTTGAAAAGTAACTCGCCTCTATCCGCAGTTATGGTTGCTGGCGTACCTATACTTGGCCAATCTGCATAAGATATATTAATTCCATAACGTCGGCAGTACTCAACCTTGTCACAGAAAGCGTTAGCTAATGCTATTGATGCTGTTGCCCAAGATGGATTTTCTAAACCAACATATAATCCAACCGTCATACGGCTAAATACATCCTTAACTTTATATATAATCGGTCTGCCAACAATACGATCTGGATCTAATTCTGATACTAGGTATACATCTGCAATAGTGGCATCGATTTCGTAACGAGCCCCAGGGCCAAAGTTATTGGTTGCAGCAGTGCTGTTTAGTGGGGCTATATCTTTATCATATATAATACTTGGGGTTCTCGCCTTGATTACATCTGTCTTGCTGTAATTTTTCTCAAAAAAATACCGAAATTGCATGTCTGTGGGTAAATCACTTTTATGAATTTTAGGATATTTTGATTTGATGTAACCAATTGCTTTGGTTCTGGCTTTAGCTAAATCAACATCATCTCTGAGCAGATAAAAACCTTCTATCGCTAATCGAAAGAATCCAGCGATTTCTTCGGTGATTATCAACCCTTCACCTGATGCAATAGTTCGCTTTTTACCCACTTTATTCTTTAGGTTTCTTCTTGCTTCGCCAGGTGCCCCACAATTTACATAATCAGGTGATAAAGCATCTGGTGTAATACCTCGTTGCCAGTAACGCCTTAATTGACGAGTAATATATAGCCTAGATTCAGCGACTTTATCAAGAAGTAACTTGATGTGTTTATTGCGTAATTTTTTATCGAATAACTCAAAATAATTGTCAAGCAATGGTGAAATAGCGTTGTAAGCCCTATTTCTTGTTTTCTCAGATTTTGAATTAGGCTCAGGCGTTAGCAAAATAACCGGTTCATCTATTTGAATAAACCCTAATGAATCAAACTCAGATAAGGTAATGCTGTAAGGCCAAGCGTTAGTGTCGTTAATATCAATGAGCATCAAGAAATCGACATGCTCAAAAACGACCCGTAGTTGAGTTAGCACTTCAGAATGTGGGTCTTGATACACTCGATTAAGATACATCTAAAAGCCCACCCACTATCAAACTGAAGTTCTTCGTTAAAGAAAGGTCAGAGCATGACCACTGCCTAAAAACGGTATTCAGTGGTGCGTCAATTAAGTTTGCAGCAACTGCTTTACGAAAAAGACCGATATGAAATCCTGGTTCACAAGAGTATTCATCATCTAAAGCCGCACATGTTGTAGATAATCGCTTGTTAATCCCTTTTAACCGCTTGAATATAAGTTGAATATCTAGTGTAGATAATTCCGAATAAAGATTGTCTAAATTTTGATTTGCTGCATGAAGCCATTCTAGGTTTTCTTTAATCGATGGTGTGATTTCTTGCTCAGTAAATAGCCTCCACAGATAACCTTGCTGCTCCCAAAAGACCTTCTCTATTTGAAGCTTTTCAACAACTCTTAGATCATCTAAGTCATCTGCATATTTAACAGCTATTGCTATACCAGTCTTATTTTTAAGTTCTACAACTAAGTCAGTGGTTACAACCTTAAGTTTTCCTGCTATCTGAGGATGCTTTATACCCAATCGCTCACAAATACTTAAGCTATCAACGATAGGTAAAGGATACTGCTCTTTAATATCAGTTGTTGGTTGGTATTGGTCAAAAACAAGAAAAGCGGAGAGTTCAAGACGGGAAAGCAAATGATGAGGGCGAGTTGAGTTTTTTCCTAAAATACGAAAACTCTCACCTTTACTGCTTATTTCGTGAACTTTGATGAAAGGCTCATACGAACGACCAGAGCCTAAACCTCTGGTTTTAAGTCGTTTTTCATCACTTGGATCTAGCAGTCTTTCTGAATCACGCATAAATAAGCCTCCTATCTAAATGGATATTAGCAGGAGGCATAAAAATATCAAACTATTTTATAAATTATCAAACTATTATATAAAACATTAAACTATTTTATAATCACACAACAGGTAATTACCAACCTATTGATTTTACTCAACCGTAACCGATTTAGCTAAGTTACGTGGTTGGTCAACGTCAGTGCCTTTAATTACCGCTACGTAGTACGACAGTAGCTGCAATGGCAAGGTGTAAACAATTGGCGCAATAATATCGTCAGTGTGGTTTACGTTGATTACACGCATTGTGTCGTCTGACTCAAAGTGTGAATCTTTATCTGCGAATACGTAAATAATGCCGCCACGTGCGCGTACTTCTTCTACGTTTGATTTAAGTTTTTCTAGCAATTCGTTATTTGGTGCTACAACAATAATTGGCATGTCGGCATCAATAAGTGCTAATGGGCCGTGTTTTAGCTCGCCCGCTGCGTAAGCTTCTGCGTGAATGTACGAAATCTCTTTAAGTTTAAGCGCACCTTCCATTGCAATTGGGTATTGCGAGCCACGACCTAAAAACAATGAGTGGTGCTTATCAGCAAACTCTTCTGCAAGATCTGCAATACCATCAGCGAGTAATAATGTTTCTTCTAACTTAGCTGGAAGTACTTTAATTGCATTTACAATTGCGCTTTGATCAAGGCCTTTTTCCTGCGCTATAGACGCAGTAAGCATTAACAAACCAACTAACTGCGTAGTAAATGCTTTAGTAGATGCCACGCCTATTTCAGCGCCTGCTTTAGTCATAAAGGCAAGGTCTGATTCGCGTACAAGCGATGAACCAGGTACGTTACAAATAGTCATTGAGGCCATGTAACCTTGCTCTTTAGCTAGGCGTAATGCAGCTAGCGTATCGGCAGTTTCACCCGATTGAGAAATAGTAACAAGTAAGCTATTTTCATGAACAAACGACTGACGGTATCTAAATTCAGAAGCTATTTCTACATTACAGCTAACACCCGCAAACTGCTCAAGCCAGTAACGTGCAACCATACCTGAATGGTAAGACGTACCACAGGCAATAATTTGCACATGTTTTACATCTTTAAATATTTGCTGAGCGCTTTCGCCAAAGGCATCAATTGCTACACGGTCGTCGTTTAAACGCCCTTCAAGCGTATTACGTACAGCAAGTGGCTGCTCGTAAATTTCTTTTAGCATGTAGTGACGGTAATCGCCTTTGCCTGATGCATCTTGCGTAATGTTTGATTCAATCACTTCACGCTCAACTGCGTTACCGTCTGCATCAAAAATTTCTACTGTGTCACGTGTAATACGTGCTACGTCGCCTTCTTCTAAGAAGATGAAGCTACGAGTAACAGGTAGTAATGCTAACTGATCAGACGCAATAAAGTTTTCGCCAAGGCCTAAACCAATAACAAGAGGACTACCTGAGCGTGCTACAATGATTTCGTTGTCGTTGTCTTTATCAAATACAACAGTACCAAAAGCGCCTTCAAACTGTTTAACAGCTGCTTGTACTGATGCAAGTAACGTTGTGTGTTGTTTACGAAGTTGGTGAATTAAATGCACCATTACTTCTGTATCAGTGTCTGATAAGAATTCGTACCCATCTGCTTTAAGTGCTGTACGTAGGCTAGCGTGGTTTTCAATAATACCGTTGTGCACAAGTGCTAACTGGTTGTTTGATACATGTGGGTGTGCATTTGCTTCTGTAACGCTACCATGTGTTGCCCAGCGCGTATGTGCAATACCTGTATGACCGCTAACGCCTGCTTTTTCTAGAGCTGCTTCTACGTTAACTACTTTACCTACTGCTTTAACAGTATTAAGTGTGTTGCCATCAAGCAATGCTACGCCTGCTGAGTCATAACCACGGTATTCAAGACGTTTAAGGCCTTCAACTAAAATTTTGTTTACTGGACGTTCTGCAACTGCCCCAACTATTCCACACATAGTGTCTCCATTAATTTTTTAATTCTAGTAACTCACTTTGTAGTTACTATTCAATAATCTCTGCGCAAATTAGTTTTACACCACACGCCTCAATTGCTTTGCGTTTTTCGTCTGCTAAGCCATTGTCGGTTATTAATGTGGTTACTATTTTCCACGGTAATTCTAAATTTGGTATTTTTCGGCCAATCTTATCTGATTCAACCATTACAATTACTTCACGAGCGGCTTTTGCCATTACTTGGCTCAAACCAACTAACTCATTAAAAGTCGTTGTGCCGCGCTTTACGTCTATACCATCCGCACCAATAAATAGCTGATCAAAATCGTAAGAGCATAATACGTTTTCGGCAACTTGCCCCTGAAACGACTCAGAATGCGGATCCCATGTTCCACCGGTCATCAAAAGTGTTGGCTCATTCTCGAGCGCTAATAAACGACTCGCTACTTTAATTGCGTTGGTCATAACAACTAACCCACGCTTATCAGCAAGCTCAGGGATCATAGCTGCCGTAGTGCGTCCGCTATCAATAATAATGCGGTTATGATCTTTTATAAGTTTTGCTGCTGCTTTTGCTATCGCTACTTTGCGCTTTGAATCTACTTCATCGCTAACAATTTCTTTAGGTAGTGCAATAGCACCACCGTAGCGGCGAAGTAATAAGCCACTTTTTTCAAGCGAGGTTAAATCTTTTCGAATGGTTACTTCAGATGTTTGAAACTGCTGTGCTAACTTTTCAACGGCTACTTCACCTAATTCATTAACTTGAACCAGTATATTGTGACGACGCTGCTGTGTGTTTCGTTTAGTCATAAAGCTCGTGAATTAAGTTTCATTTCGAAAGTTATGCGATTTTAAACGAAACAACCTAAATGGCAAGTGAACGAGCAAAAAAAACACAGTTTTATTCTAATAATAATAATAAAACTAAAAGTGCGGTAAGCTATAACTAATTAAGTTATAAAGATAAGTACAATGCAGTCATTTAACAGTATCAGTAAAGAATACTTAGCACAGCGAAAGCAAGCAGGTGAAACCTGCCGTTTATTTAATAAGAGCCCAAGTAAAGGCAACTTAAAACGTATCAAAGAGTTATTTTTAAAGTCGGGTGATGGTGTAATTATAGAATCAGGTTTTCATTGCGATTACGGCAATCAAATAGTTATTGGTGATCGTACTTTTATGAATATTAATTGCACACTTCTCGACTCGCCATTAGCCAATCATTCAATCACCATTGGTGATGACTGCTTAATAGGCCCGAACGTTCAGCTTTTAGCTGTGTCACATGCTACTAATCCCGCAAAAAGGCTTAATAAGGAAAACTTTGCAGCACCTATCGCGTTAGGCAATAACGTATGGGTTGGCGCAGGTGCAATTATTTTAGCGGGTGTGAGTATTGGTGAAAATAGTATTGTGGGTGCGGGTGCTGTGGTTACTAAAAATGTAATGCCTAATACTTTAGTAGCGGGTAACCCAGCTCGTGAAATAAGAAAACTGTAGCTATTCTCGATGTGATTTTAACGTTGGGAGTCGCTGCGCTCGCCCGACCTACGTGCTAGGTGTTGATGTGAGTGTGTTAATTGCGCGCATTTCACTTTTCTGCAGACGTAAAAAAGCCCGAATCGTTAGATTCGGG
>NZ_JBEOOL010000048.1:0-21642 GCF_040309225.1 Pseudoalteromonas sp. GW168-MNA-CIBAN-0100
TTAAAAGCAACGCTTTTACAATAGGTGGTTGAGTAATTAGAAGCTGCGCTTCTCGCGTGAGCAAGCTCTACGCCTACCGTGAAACTTAACGCTGTGGTTTAATTTAACTTGTTGAACACCCTTTTTTATCTATATTTATAAAAACCAATAAATTAAAACCTTTATGTACTCCTCTAAAAAATTATTAGTTGGGCGCCACTCTTCTAAAAATAAATTTTACTCTGTAACAATATGCACAAAACAAAGAATTCCGTTATTTAAAAACTTTGAAAATGCATGTACTGCGACAAGAGGCTTGGTTTATATGCAAAATAAGGTGGATACAATTTGTTATACCTTAATGCCAGATCATCTTCATTGGTTATTTCAATTGAAAGATTTACCGCTTGCTGATGTTATGAAGCAGTATAAAAGCATTACCACTGTGAAAATAAATAAGCTCAATTGCTCTACAGGGCCAGTTTGGCAACAAAACTATTTTGAGCACCAGCTTAGAGCAGAAGATGATTTAATTAACCAAGCACGCTATATCATTTCAAACCCGTTACGCGCTGAGCTTGTAAATGATGTTGGTGAATATCCATTTTGGGATTGTGTTTATCTTTGTGATCATGAGTTAAGTAATTAGAAGCTTCACTTCTGACGTGAGCAAGCTCAACGTATACAGCATCGCAGAGCTAATTATTCACATTATTTTATTGGTAAATACTGCATACATCACTGCTTTAAATCTAGTCATATTCTCCTGTAAGTCTTTGTCACTTAATGCTAATGTTTATGGAGTGAGTTATTTAAAACTTTAATGGCTAAACCAAGAGGTAACTATGTCTAATTGGGTTGAAGCAACAGTAAAAAGCGTAACATGGTGGAGCGAAACGCTCTTTAGCTTAACCGTTAATGCTAATGTAGAGCCGTTTAAAGCAGGGCAATTTACAAAGCTTTCTATTATGGATGGCGACAAGCGTATTGCTCGGGCTTATTCATATGTGAATGCCCCTGAAAACCCCGATCTTGAATTTTACCTTATTAACGTTATTGACGGTTTGCTTTCTCCTCGTTTAGCTACATTACAACCTGGCGAAACCGTATTAATAGAACAACGCGCAACTGGCTTTTTTACCCTTGATGAAATACCACAAAGCGATCAGCTTTGGATGTTAGGTACTGGCACTGCCATAGGGCCTTTTTTATCAATATTGCAACAGCCCGATGTGTGGAAAAAATACAAAAGCATAAACTTAGTGCATGGTGTACGTTTTAATAACGATTTAAGCTATCAAGCACTTATTAACGAGTTATTAAGAGTGTACCCCGAGCAACTCAACTATATTCCTGTTGTAAGTAGAGAAGAGCCATTACAAGGCTTAAGTGGGCGGATTACTAACGCAATTGAGAGCAACGGCTTGTTTGAACATGTAAAATTAAACCCTGAGCCTAGTAATGCACAATTTATGATTTGCGGAAACCCACAAATGGTAAAAGACACCACCGCGCTACTTCTCGATAAAAACTTTACGCGTAACCGCCGCAAAGCACCCGGTAACATTACCGTAGAGCAGTACTGGTAAGCTACAGTGGTGGTATTAACTACCCGATAACGTTAAAATTTGCTATGTTGCACCCTTATGCCAATTTCATCAAAAATATGATCATTCTATCGCATTAAATAACTCACTAACTGCGTTAAAAATTATTCATATAGAACAACTATATGTCATAATTTTCGCCTTGTTATAGTGCTATTTTCTTAACGCTATAATAGATCGCTTATTTAATGTAATTGGTATTACACGTGTTTAGTGTTCATTTTAGGAAAGTTATGAAACCGTTATCTATTATTTTTGCCTCGTTAATTACCACCGTTGCGCTTATTACTTACGCCGCAGAACAAAGCGAGCCTGAGCAAAAAGAGAAGCAAGTTGAAGCTCAAGCAAACGCTGAAAAACCAAAAGTTGAAGATGAGCAATCAGTAACTCAAGTCAAAGCTGACGACAAAGTAAATACGCTTGAATACAAAGCACCTGAGCTTAAAAAGCCAACAATTGATGCGACTAAACCAGACGATTCAAAGGTATTGGGTAACGAGCAGATTAAACCGACTGAAAAGCCTAAAAATAAAATAGAAAAAGCAGTGGCTGTAGCCGAAGCTGAAAAAGCAGTTACGCAAGCAAAAGAAGCGCTGACAGTTAAGCAACAAACTAAAGCTAAACAATCGCGCGAATCACTTGCGGTAGTAGAGCAGTTAGTTAAAGCGTATAACGCGCGTAACATTGAAGAGTTTCTGCGGGTATATGCCGAAGATGTTGAGTTTTATATTTTCCCTAATGAGCTATTATTTAAAGGTAAAGAAAAACTAATAGAACGTTATGGGCTAATGTTTAAAAAGTTAAAGTGTATTCACTCATCACCCATTAAGCGCATAGTGCACGGTGATATAGTGATTGATCACGAACTATCAGAAACCTGCTCAACTGACGAAAAGGTAGTTGATAAACGTTCAGAACTTATTTCGAGTTACCAAATTAAAGATGGAAAAATAGTACGCGTACTGTTTTTTAGATAAAGGCTTTATATGCAAATAAATGACGACAAAAAAATTCGCTTAATGTATCGCATCGAGCCCGGTTGCCTTGGCCCTAAGGGTGCTGAGCATGTTGAAGATTTTTGTCGTTTTGCAAATAAACATATTAAGTCACCATTTTATGGCCAATTTGTATTTTTACCTCGTTACGATAAAGCCATAGACGAGCGACAATATAGCGTTAACAGCCGTAATTTATCTCTTGTGCAGGCTCGAGCTTACTTAAAGCACTTTGATATTAATATTGAAGAATTTGAAGAGCAACTCGACGAGCTCCTCACTAAAGCGATTGATTTATACTTTAAGCGATAGCGTTTAATTGCTGTTGCTTAGGTATTCTTCCCCTCCACAATGCGTTTTTATTTATTTTAATTATTATTAAAAGTATAAGTAATTTCTTCCACAAAGATAAAGTAATCAGTAATAACTGAGAAAAACCAGATCGGCCAATATGTATCACTTACTCTAAAAGCGCAGTGCCTCTTAACCTCTTTGTGAATTAATTAGCTCTTTAAAAGCTTTTATTTGCACAATGAGAAGTAAAAGAGGAGTAAATGAGAAAAGCCAAAAACAAAAACCAGTATTTTTATGTTTTATCACTACTCTAAAAGCGCAGCGCTTCTAACCTCTTTGTGAATTAATTAGCCCTTTAAAAGCTTTTATTTGCACGATGAGAAGTAAAATGGGAGTAAATGAGAAAAGCCAAAAACAAAAACCAGTATTTTTATGTTTTATCATTACTCTAAAAGCGCAGCGCCTCTTAACCTATTTGTGAATTAATTAGCTCTTTAAAAGCTTTTATTTGCACAATGAGAAGTAAAAGAGGAGTAAATGAGAAAAGCTAAAAACAAAAACCAGTATATTTATGTTTTATCACTACTCTAAAAGCGCAGCGCCTCTTAACCTCTTTGTGAATTAATTAACTAAATATTTTAAAAGCCCTAAAAACAAAAAAAACGGTGTTAATTTTAACACCGCTTAATGCGAAATATATTTAGCTATATACTTTAGTAAGCTTGGGTTACAACATAGGTTTTATAACATCAAACACAGCTTCTATATGGTCGTCTCTGTCGTTTAGTGCCGCTATGTAACGGTACTTTTTGCCGCCTGCGTTTTCGAATATTTCACGATTTTCGCCTTCTAGCTCTTCAAGTGTTTCTAGGCAGTCGGCGCTAAAAGCAGGACTGATAATGGCTACATCGGTAATACCCTCATCAGGCAGGGCTTCAAGCGTTGCGTCGGTGTAAGGCTTTAACCACTCGGCTTTACCAAATCGACTTTGAAAAGTACTAATTACTTTGTCTTTATCAAGGCCTAGTTTTTCTACAACTAAGCGCGTGGTTTGTAAACATAGGCAATGGTACGGATCGCCTCGCTCTAAAAATAGTTTAGGCATACCGTGATACGAAAAAACAATTTTTTGTGGCATACCATTCGCTTCTAAATCCTCACTAATACTATTAGCAAGTGACTCAATATAACGGGTGTTTTTATGATAGCCATTAATAAAGTGCAGCTCTGGCACCCAGCGCCATTTACGCAGTACGCTCGATACAGCATCGAACGTTGAACCCGTGGTTGGGCTAGAATATTGCGGGTACATTGGTAAAATAATAATACGCGTTAAGCCTTTATCACGAAGCTCCTCAAGGCCGGCCTCTATTGAGGGATTGCCATAGCGCATAGCCATTACGACTTCGGTATTGGTATAACCTTGCTCTTTTAATAAGGTATTTAGCTTTACGCTTTGTTGGCGAGTAATGTGAGTAAGCGGTGAGCCATTTTCGGTCCATATACTTTCGTATAATTTAGCTGAACGCTTAGGGCGCACACGCAAAATAATGCCATGTAAAATTATCATCCATACTAGGCGTGGTATTTCTACAATGCGTGGATCTGATAAAAACTCACGTAAGTATATACGAAGCGCAGCAGCTGTTGGTGCATCAGGGCTACCTAGGTTAGTAAGCAGTATTCCCGTTTTTTGGTTAAAACGCCCATCATGGGGATTGTCAGTAACCGCAGAAAATCGCGACACAGAGTGCTCCTTCAAGCAAATTCAATAATGTATTTTATGCACATTGTAACGAAAAAAACTGCCGTTTAGATCAATCATTTAGCAGTTTTAACCATAATTCTAAATGGGGCTGGTTTTTTAGATTCTAGTTGCTGCAGTTTTTCTATTGATTTACGGCTAAATACATGACCTTTAGGCAGCAACATTATACCCGAATGGCTGTGCAGAGCATGGCCGAGTATCATTTGCTCTTTGAGTTCATGGGCATTACAAATTAGTACTGATCCTGCTGAACTTTTTTGTTCGTGTAGTTTTGCATGGCTTGCTTCAAGCGCACGAACTATTTTAGGGTGGTAAAACGAACCACTATAAAGTTTTACACTTTCGAGTGCGTCCTCATGGCGCTGCTTTTCATCGCTTGCATTACTTTGTTCAAACGCATCCCAGTAATCGCGCGCTAACCCTAATACCATAGCCCCTATCGGTATGTCGTTTCCAGCAAGGCCTTTGGGCATTCCATTTCCGTTAAAACGTTCAAACTGATAATAAATAGCATCCGACAAATCGTGTAAATGTATTGCTGGCATTAGCATTAATTGTGCAGTACTTGGGTGAGTATAAAAGGTCTTACGTTGTTGCTCATTTAGCCGATTTAGCGGTTTTTTATAAAGTTCAGGGTCCATAGCAAGCAAACCTATTTGTGCTAAATAACCCGCCATTGGGGCAAGATCAATGCTTTTTTGCGACAGGTTTAAGTAAAGCGCTATTTGTGTGCAGGTATTTGCAATATTTTGTGCTTTGTTGCCATCAAGGTAAGGATTCGCGTTAACAAAATTATATAGCAGCTCAACGGTTGATTTGTGCTCTTGTTTTTCGCGTTCGTTGGCGTCTTCAAGCTTTTTTAAAACTTGTTTGATTTGTAAGGTGCGTTTTTCTACTCGTTGCTCTAACGTGTTGTTTAGCTCAAGTAGTTCTTGGTTTTGTGCCTTAACTTGTGTTTCTAATTTTTTGTTTTGCTTTTTTAGCGCAAATTTTTCTAGGCTATCTTTAATGCTTCGAAGTAATAAGTCGTTTTGCCATGGTTTTTGAATATAACCATTTATTTGCCCTTGGTTAACAGCCGCTAGGGTTGTTTGTATATCGGCGTAACCGGTTAATAAAATGCGTTGAGTGTCGGGTGCCAGCGCACGCGCTTTTTCTAAAAACTCGGCACCGTTCATTACTGGCATCCGCATGTCGCTAATAATTAAACCAAATTCATGATTTTTAAAAAGTGTTAATGCGTTTTGCGGATTATCGCAAACAATAACCGTTAAGCCATTTACTTCAAGTAGTCGTGTTAACGTACGTAGTACTATTTCGTCATCATCAATACAAAGTACATCAACCTGATTCATTGGTGTGTTTGGTGTTACTTGAGTCATTGCGCCGCCTTTAAATTACTTCTGGCTAAATAATAGCTTAAAAAAACATCCGTGACCTGTTTATGCTTACCTTTTATATAGAGTAGGAGTCACCTAATGTGGTTATTATCTATAAGTAGATAAATGCTCACACTAAAGTTGCAAATTTACATGTAGACGACTAAACGTTAAGTATAAAGTTATCTATATGGATGAAAGGAATGAATGGATCAGATGGTAATTTTGAACGTGCTTTTTTAAACGAACAAAAGCTGCGCTTGGCCGCAGAACAATTACTCAAAGATAAAAGCACCGTTTTAGTTGCCATAAATAATGAATTACAAAAAAAAGTAGCCGATTTAGAACACCAGCAAATGCTGTTTGTGCAAACCGAAAAAATGGCAACCTTAGGAACGCTTTGTGCAGGCGTAGCCCATGAAATAAATACCCCGCTTGCCTATGCAATGAGTAATATAGAAAGCTTACAAAATTCTACCCCTTTGCTTATCACGTTGCTAAAACTTAACGAGCAATACTTAAACAATGAAATTAAAGAAAGCCGTTTTAAACACGAAATCGACATACTCAATTTACAGTATCCGTATGCGTGGCTTTATAACAATTTGCAGGGACAAGTTAACGACAGCGTTGAAGGGCTCAAACGAATAAAACAAATTGTGCATGACTTATTAAACTTTGCCCACCCCTCCTCCTCGCAAGATAAACAACTAACCGATGTAACAACGGGTGCTAATAATGCTTTAAGATTATTAAGTAGCAAACTTAAATTATGCGAAATAAAAACGCGGTTTGAACCCCTACCACTTATTTGGTGTAATTTATCATCAATTAATCAAATTTTTGTAAATCTATTAATGAATGCTTGGCAAGCATGCGAGCTTGATTTAGAAAAAGGCTGCATTATTGAGGTTAATATTTTTGAACTAAACACAAATATCTGTATTGAGGTAAAAGATAATGGCTGTGGAATGAGTGAAGATACAATAGCGCATATGTTTGACCCTTTTTACACAACAAAAGAAGTTGGAGAAGGTACCGGTATGGGTATGACACTTGTATACGCTATGGTGAGCGATCATGGCGGAAAAATAGAAGTTAACAGCACATTAGGGACAGGTACGACCATCCGCTGCCTATTACCTTTAAAAGCGTAAACTAACGAACAAAACCACAATGTAAATAAAAAGTTAATAAATACGTTTTTGAAGTTTAATGCTCTTGTAGCGTGTATTTTAATCGATTAAAGGTGGTTTTTTCTTATCTTGAAATTTATTTGCATACTTAGACCAAATATTTAGTTTTTTTCATTTCTTTTTGTTTGCATATGTTGCTAGGATGTTTGCAACAGGTTATGAGCACCATAACCACACACATATTATAAGAACACAAAAAAACAGGGTCGTCACTATGCCAACATACCGTTTAAACACACTTGCTGTAGCCGTTGCTTTCGCGTTTAGCGCACCAAGCATTGTTAACGCAGAAGAAGCACCAGTGCAAGCTGCTAAAAACATTGAGCAAATATCTGTATTAGGATCGCGTGTATCTAACCGTACTTCTACTGAGTCTTCTTCTCCTATTGATTTAATTGACGCAGATGATTTAACTAAAGGTGGCTTTACCGAGCTTGGCCAAAGCCTGCAAGCCACAGCGCCTTCATTTAATTTTTCGCGTACACAAGTATCTGACGGTTCTGATTTATTTAGACCCGCAACACTTCGTGGCCTACAGCCAGATCAAACTCTTGTATTAGTAAATGGTAAACGTCGCCATAACCAATCAATTTTTGGCCTTAACGGTACAGTAGGCGCAGGCGCTGCGGGTACTGATATGAATGCGATTCCGCTAACGGCCCTTAAAGGCGTTGAAGTATTACGCGATGGCGCAGCGGCGCAATATGGCTCTGATGCTATTGCAGGCGTAATTAACTTATCTCTTAATAACTCAACCGGTATTACAACGGGTTTTGTACAATACGGCGGCACAAGTGAAGGTGACGGCGACACTATTTCAGCAGGTTTAAACCGTGGTTTTGAATTAGGCAACGAAGGCGGCTTTATTAACCTATCGCTTGAGTACCGTGATGCCGATGGCACTAACCGCGCCGAGCGTGATACGGGTGGTTCGCTTAATGTTGAACCAGGTACGTTAAGTGAAGATGTACGCTGGGGCCAAGGTAACTCAGAAAGTGAATTTACATCGTTATTTTACAACATGGCTTTACCAATGGGCGACGGCGAGCTTTACTCGTTTGGTGGCTACTCAGAACGCACGGCGCTGGGTAATGGTTTTTACCGTAACTTTAACGAAGCCTCTAAAAACGTAACCCAAGTATATAGCGATGGTTTTTTACCGCGCATATATAACGAAGCACAAGATATTTCAGTCGCGCTTGGTTTTAAAGGCGATATAAACACAGATTGGAATTACGATGTATCGGCTGTTTATGGTGAAAATCAATACGACTTTACATCACGCAATACATTAAACGCTTCTTACGCGGCTGAGTATTTATTTAATAACCCAAGTGCAAGCGATGCCGATATTGCAGCAAATTCAGGCCCTAGTGGCGGTTACTCAGGTGGTTTTAGATTTGATCAAACAACGGTTAACCTTGATGTAAACGGTATTGTAGATATTGGCCGTGGTGAACCTTTATATGTAACAGTAGGCGCTGAATACCGTAAAGAAAACTACGAAATAGTACCTGGCGATGAAGCATCATACGCCTGTGGACTAGCAAATATGGATACCTCGTACCCATCAGTAAACGATCCAGACCAATTTGCACAGTGTGGTTTTCAGGCTTATAACGGCCTACGCCCTGAAGCGGCTAACGACAGCGACCGTAACAGCTACGCAGTTTATGTAGACGTAGAAACTATGATCACCGACGCATGGAACGTCAGTGGTGCGCTACGTTATGAAGATTTCTCAGATGCTGGGGATGATTTAATTGGTAAATTAGCAACACGTTATGAATTTTCAGATGACTTTGCTGTACGTGGTGCGGTATCTACTGGTTTTAGAGCACCATCACTTCAACAAAGTGGTTATACAGCCTTTACAACTAACTTAGGCTCAGATGGTACATTAACGCAATCGTTCACTGCAAACACCGGTACAGCCTTCCCAAGTGCGTTAGGCGTAGATAGCTTAGAGCTTGAAACTTCAACAAACTACAGTGCTGGTTTTGTTTACGATGTAACAAGCGAGCTTTCGTTAACGGTTGATTTTTACCGCGTAGAAATTGAAGACCGTATTACGCTTGGCAGCTTACTTACCGCTGACGACGTATCGTTTAGCTCAGAAGCAGTTGCAGCGCTACAAGCAACAGGAGCTGTGCAAGCTAACTACTTCTCAAACTCGGTTGATTCTACTACGCAAGGTGTTGATATTATTGCATCGTACCGCACTGAAGTTGAAGGCGGCAATTTAGGAGTAACCTTTGCGGGTAACCTAAACGATACTAAAATTGACGGCGTAAATGCTGAAGACGGTATTCCTGAAGCGGTTGCTTTTGATGATTTACAACGTAGCTTTTTTACCGACGGACAACCTAGTGAACGTGCAACGCTTACGTTTGACTACGAGCGCGATGCCTACACATCAACCATTCGCTTTAACTACTTTGGCGAAACAGATGTAAAATACTTTGGTAACGACCATATTTCATTACCAGGTGAGCTTTCGCCAACAGGATCGTTTAAACCAACAAGTACGGTTGAATCTGCTGTGTTAGTTGATTTAAATGTTAGCTACCAAATTAACGACATGTTTGCGCTTTCGGTGGGTGCCGATAACGTATTTGACGAAACGCCAGACGAGCTAGGCGACGACGAAGTACTTAACTTTATCACCAACGGTGCATTTAAATACCCAGTACGCGCATTGCCATACGGCTTTGACGGCAGAACGTACTACGCAAAAGTAAGCTTTAGTTTTTAATTTATAAAGCAAACTAAAGTAATATTAAGCGCAGTTATTAACTGCGCTTTTTTATGCTTTTTTATTATTAAAAAAGTACCTGTTGGGCATTAAAAATACTTGCGCGGTTGAAAATTAAGCCTACAATCGCCATCTCTTAAATAGGCTAATATAAAAGCCTTTTTATTATTTAACTTTAGTTGATAGGAAATATATGACTAAAAAATCTAAAGCAAAAACCGCAAGCAACAGCGCGGTAGACACAGGACGAGGCGTTATAAACCACAATGCACTAGCGGCAATGGTCACCTCTAAATTATTTAAACCACAAGTGGTTAAAGCTAAAAAAGGCAAAGGTTCGTTTAAACGTAGCAACAAGCATTCAGGACAAGAGTCCTATTTAATCGCGGCTTAAATAGCACCGATCAAATAGGGCTTTTGAATATAGTAAGCGAGGTTTTATACCTCGCTTTTACTTTTAAAGCATTAAAGCCACGTTAGATAAGCGCGAAATAAATTCGCACCTACGGGTTTGGTGTTTGCACGATGTAGGTGAGGTTTTATACCTCGCTTTTACTTTTAGTTCTTTATTATTTTAACTCCCAAGCTACCCTCTAAAAGCGCAGCGCCTCTAAACCTCTTTGTGGATAACAGCCCTTAAAATATGAATGCACAAAGAGAAGAAAAAGAGGAGTAAATGAGCAGACAAAGTCCATTTTTTTTAAGTTATATGATATTTCACCATCGAGGCGCTGTGCGCTACACAGAGAAAATACGAGTAATGGTTAGTCACTGCTCCTTGTTTCCTCCTTCACTTCTCGGTGGTGATTTAATTACTTGTTTACTAATGCATCCGACTAAATGTAAAAGCGGTGCTTTTAAACGCCAGCAAGCTGCGCGTCTACAGGTGCTTATACTCAAGTTAGAGTATCGTCTGTAGAAGGAACTTGCTCACGTTAGAAGTGTAGTTTCTAACCTTTAAAACTATTATTTTTAACTGTTTGTGATGGGTTTTCACCAAATAGTTGCGTGTAATCTTTAGCAAATTGTCCCGCATGCCAAAATCCCCAATTGGCTGCTATTACTGAAATTGGCTTATCTTGGTTTAATTTTTTTAGTTCCCGCCTTACATTATTTAAACGTGTTAAACGTAAAAACCGCAAAGGGTTAATTCCTAAAATACTCTCAAAACTATACTGAAGTGTGCGCCTACTTACAAAAGCAAGCTCGCACAGCTCGGTTATGGTTATTGGGTTTTGTGGATTTGTGGCCACGTAATCTTTTACTTTATCTACTACGGCTTTTCGGTGCTTATAACTTGGCGCAATATTTTGTTGTGGATTATCTGCTTGTAATAAGTGTAGTGCCAACATGTTTAGCATATCTTGTTGTGATTCGGTTTTAAGTCCAAAGCCCTTGCCTACAACCATGCTATTAATTATTTGCCTTGCCGTTTGCAATGATGAGTTGCTTACCGATAAGCGAGCTGATTGTGCAGATGACAGGTTTTTCAATGTTACGCCTTGTAGCTGCGCCATATATTCAATTGAATTCCAATCGATTACCAAACCATAAATATTAAATTGCTCAGGGGTTATCAGCTCAAAGTCATTATCACTTGTGCGGCACATAAATTGATTACTTACCACACTTAGACCATTAATCTTACTTTGCTGCGACTGACAAGGAATGCCAAGCCAAACCGAATTGGGGGCGATGTTACATTGCTGACGAAGCGCTCGCTCGGTGTATTCTTTAAACACATGAATATTGGCATAATCTGTTTCTTCAATAAAACCATAAAAGCTGCCGTCGCTCATTTGATCGTATTTTTGCTGCCATTGAGTAAGGCTATGCGCTTGCTCGTCTATGTCATGTGTTTGCACCTTGCTCTTAAGTGGTGCGCCGTACCTATTTTGCTGCGCCATATAGGGGATGCTCTTTTTCGTTACACTTTTATTATGGTTAAGTTAACACCGCTTTGCGTATGTAACCAATTGAATTGGATTAATAAATAATCTTTTGCCGAAATTCGATAGTTACTTGGTACAAAATAAGCTGTCTTGTAACTATTGAAAATTGATTTATAGCTAAAGATGCAGCAAAACCTATACCAAGGTTTATCATATTAGTTATGTGGAGTAAATCATGGGGCAAGCGTACAGTTACACTTTAGGCACACACACTTATAAATTCAAGAACTTAGCGCAGTTGATGGCTAAAGCAACGCCGCAACGTTCGGGTGATCGCTTAGCGGGCGTAATTGCACAATCAGCACAAGAACGTGCTGTGGCACAAATGACATTGGCCGATGTACCTCTTAAAACATTTTTAAATGAGGTACTTATTCCCTACGAAGATGACGAAATTACACGCTTAATTATTGACGAGCACGATGCCAATGCCTTTATGGCTATTGCACATTTAACCGTAGGTGACTTTCGTAATTGGCTTTTAAGTGACTTTGCAACACCCGCTGTACTTGCAAGTATAAGGCAAGGTATTACGCCTGAAATGGCTGCTGCTGTTAGCAAAATAATGCGCAATCAAGATCTCATATTAATTGCTAAAAAGTGCCATGTTACGAGTGCTTTTAGAAACACTATTGGCCTCTCTGGGCATTTATCTACACGTTTACAACCAAATCATCCAACTGACGATATTAACGGTATTGCTGCATGCATGCTTGATGGGCTGCTATACGGTAATGGCGATGCCGTAATAGGTATAAACCCAGCAACCGATAACGTTGCCCAAGCCATTAAATTAATGACATTAATGGATGATGTTATTCAAAAATACGCCATACCGACGCAAAGCTGTGTGCTTACCCATGTTACTAACACTATTGAATGTATAGAAGCTGGCGCACCGGTTGATTTGGTATTTCAGTCGATTGGCGGCACAGAGGCTACTAACTCAAGTTTTGGCTTTAATTTAAATACCTTAGCCGAAGCGCAAGATGCGGCCTTGAGTTTAAAGCGCGGTACTGTTGGCAATAACGTGATGTATTTTGAAACCGGGCAAGGCAGTTCGCTTTCAGCAAATGCGCATCATGGGCTTGATCAGCAAACGTGTGAAGCTCGCGCTTATGCAGTTGCTCGTAAGTTTAATCCGTTACTGGTTAATACCGTGGTGGGGTTTATTGGCCCTGAATATTTGTTTGATGGTAAAGAAATTACCCGAGCAGGACTTGAGGATCACTTTTGCGCTAAGTTACTAGGCATACCGATGGGGTGCGACGTGTGTTACACCAATCATGCAGAGGCCGATCAAAACGATATGGATAATTTGCTAACGCTATTAGGTGTTGCAGGTTGCTCGTTTGTAATGGGAATACCTGGCTCTGACGATATTATGCTTAACTACCAAACTACGTCGTTTCATGATGCATTATATGTGCGTCGAGTTCTTGGCTCTAGACCCGCCCCTGAGTTTGAAGCATGGCTAAGCAAAATGAAAATTATGCAAAGCACTACCGACATCACACTTTCAGATACCTTGCCTCCCGCTTTTGCTAAACCTCTGGGTGCAATTGCTGGAGGTGGCTCATGAAATCACGTTCAAAACCGACCACTCCATTAGATAACTCAGTAAATGAGCATAAAAATAACGGTAATGTAGTGCACAACCCTTGGAGTGATTTACGGCGTTTTACCGACGCCCGTATTGGGCTTGGTCGCGCTGGTATAAGTTTGCCAACCTCAGAAATGCTGGCTTTTCAGCTATCTCATGCACAAGCGCGTGATGCGGTGAGTTTTCCGCTTGATATTAACGAAATGACTGAGCAACTAGGCAGTATTAGCGTATTAAAAGAGGTTGCCCCTCCCCTGCATTTACACAGCCAAGCCGTTGACAGGGTTACTTACCTTCAGCGACCCGATTTAGGCCGCAAACTTGATGAAAATGGTAGGCAAGTACTTCTCAGCTATATGAATAAACAAAAGCACACTACGCAGGCTAAATACGATTTAGCGATTGTAGTGGTTGATGGACTTTCGTCGTTGGCGGTACAAAAAAATGCATACCCATTTATAACAGAGCTATTAACGCACCTTACAACAGACAAGCAATTTAAAATTGCTCCCATTACTTTGGTTGAGCAAGGGCGAGTAGCGATTGGAGATGATATAGGTGAGTTGCTAAATGCGCAGGTGGTTATGGTGTTAATAGGAGAGCGCCCAGGACTTAGTTCGCCAGATAGCCTTGGCTTATATTTGACATGGGAGCCCAAAACAGGACTTAACGATGCATGTCGTAATTGCATATCGAATATTCGCCCTGCAGGCCTACCTTATACAGAAGCGGCGCGACGCGCACTGTACTTATTACGTGAAGCTAAAAAACTAAAACTAACTGGGGTTAATTTAAAAGACCGCACACAAGATGATGTAATTGAGCACCAGGTTTCAACCACTAACTTTTTAATTGCTGAGTAATTTTAATCTAGGAATTAAAAACACATGAAATAAAAAAATAAAAACTAAACATCAACGGAGAAAGGTTATGTCTACTAATAATAATACAGAGTACCTTGCTAAAAGACAGTTAAAACGAGGTACTGCGGGGTGGTTATTGCTCGCAGGTTTGGGTGTGTCGTATGTAATATCGGGTGACTTTGCAGGCTGGAACTTTGGTATCGCCGAAGCCGGTTGGGGTGGTTTTGCCATTGCTGCAGTATTAATGGCCGTTATGTATTTAGCGCTTGTACTATCGCTTGCTGAAATGTCAGCTGCAATACCTGCTGCAGGCGGTGGTTATAGTTTTGCGCGTCAAGCTATGGGGCCAGCGGGAGGCTATTTAACCGGGCTTGCCGTATTAATTGAATATGCCTTAGCACCCGCTGCTATTGTTATTTTTATAGGCTCGGCAGTTGAAGCCCTCACCGGATTTAATGGCCCATGGGTATATGCATTATTTTACTTACTATTTGTGGGAATTCATTTAGCGGGCGTAGGAGAAGCGCTTAAAGTAATGATGGTAATAAGTGGTTTAGCGGTATTAGCTATTATTGCAACGGCTTTTGTTTTAATCACAAATTTTGATGCATCGCGCTTATTTGACGTCCCCGTAACAAATGCAGTGGGAGCCAGTGAGTTTTTACCTTTAGGTTGGTACGGGGTTTGGGCTGCATTACCGTTTGCCATGTGGTTATTTTTAGCGGTTGAAGGTGTACCGCTTGCTGCTGAAGAAGCAAAAGATCCCGCTAAAGATGTGCCAAAAGGCATTATTGGTGCAATGATCTTTTTGTTATTTACTGCTTTTTTAGTTGTTGTTTTAGTGCCTGGTGCTGGCGGTGCTGCTGCAATGGGGGCAAGTGCAGTGCCTTTAGTTGATGCATTAAATGCATCGGGTAGTGAGGGCTTAGCAACCGTTGTAAATATATTAGGGCTTGCGGGTTTAGTTGCTTCGTTTTTCTCTATTATTTATGGTTATAGTCGCTTAGTGTTTGCTTTATCTAGAGCCGGTTATTTACCACGTTCGTTGTCTATTACGACTAATCGCAAAGTGCCAGCACGTGCGTTGATTGTACCGGCAGTATTTGGCTTTTTAGTATCACTCAGTGGTGAGGGTGACTTAATACTTGCAATGGCAGTAGTAGGTGCAACGCTCTCGTATGCATTAATGGCGCTGAGCCATATTTTACTTCGCGTTAAACAACCTGATTTACCTCGCCCGTACAAAACTCCAGGTGGCGTAGTTACGTCAAGTATTGCTTTAGTACTTTCGCTTATAGCATTAACGGGTGTGTATGCGTTTGACCCTCGTGCATTTTTATACACTATGGTGCTGTTTATTGTGGGCGCCGCATATTACTTTGGCTATAGCTCAAAACACTTGGTTGCTAAAAGCGCTGATGAAGAGTTTGCAATGTTGGCAAATGCAGAATCTGATTTAGAAATGGCTAAGTAGGTATTAATAGTTATTAAATATAAGTGAGGCTACCCCTCACTTATATTTTTATACGTACAATACGATGTAAAAATGGTGCCTGCATATAGGCATCAAGTCCCTTCTCTACTTTATTAATACCGTTTAAAACTAAAACTTTATGTTGCCGCGTAGCGCTTTGTTTTGGCCGTGTTTAGTTTTTTTGTCCATGCGCTTTCGCTGTGAATTACGGCTAGGCTTGGTGGCACGACGCGCTTTATTAACAACGGTAGCACTAAGAATTAAATCTTTTAAGCGCTTAAGGGCATCTTCTCGGTTTAGCTCTTGCGTACGGTGGCTTTGCGCTTTAATTATTAAAACGCCCTCTTTGGTAATTCTTGTATCATTTAAGGCTAGCAAACGCTCTTTATAAAAATCAGGTAATTTAGAGCGGTTAATATCAAAGCGTAAATGAATTGCACTTGCGACTTTGTTAACATTTTGACCACCGGCACCTTGCGAACGAATAGCCGTTAGCTCTAGTTCCCATTCATCGATAGTGACAGTATTTGAAATTGTTAACATTGTGTTCAGCTCTATTTGTCAAAAATGTATTATATCATCAGTACATTAGCTTGTGGTGAATGAACTAAATTCTTAGAACTTAAATAAATTCTCATAAATTGTACTATAAAATCAGCCAATATATTATTTTGTGTTGGCAAGTGTTGCTTATTAGTTTCTAATTGGCACAACTTTAATACTAGGAAATGCTCAATGAAAAAAATACTTGTATCACTTAGCTTATTAGCAATGAGTTTCTCAAGCCTTGCAGTAGATATTAACGAAGGTCAACTTCAAAGCTATATGAAAGCACTGCCAGCTGTAACGAGCTGGGCAAGCAGCCAAGAGTCTTTAAAAGACTTAGACTTAGCAAGTATGTTAGGTGGTTCTGCAGATCAAAGTGTTGACGAACAAAGCTCTTTAGCTAATAGCGCACTAAGCATGATTAAAGAGCAAGACCTATACAAAAGCTTCGCGGGTGTTACAGGCCGCTACGGCTTTACACCAGAGCAACTAGTAACTGTAGGTTCTGAAGTATCAATGGCTTATATCGAAAACCTTAAATCGGGTTTATCTGCTGATAATCAAGAAACAGCGAATAAAGTAATGGGCGGTTTTCAAAGCATGAAAAGTGCTAAAGATAAAGGCGCTAGTTCGTTAATGGGTTCGTTTGGTAAATCGTCAAGCGCAGCTGAGGAGTCTACAGAGTCTTTAGTAAGCGAAAGCAACCTTGAACTTGTGAGCGAATACATGCCACAACTACAAAAGCTTTTTGCACTTCTATAAGTTTTATTGTTTTATAAAAAGGTGGCTTTTGCCGCCTTTTTTAATGCCTAATTTTTATATGACTTAGATAAATTACAATATTTTATAAGTAATACTGACCGGGACTATATGCAAAAACGGGGGAGTAAATTATTACTCCCCCGTTTTTATTTAGCGTACAGATTATTTAAGATCGAATCTGTCTGCGTTCATTACTTTTACCCATGCGTTTACAAAGTCATGTACAAAGCGCTCTTTGTTGTCGTCTTGTGCATAAAACTCAGCAAGTGCGCGCAATATAGAGTTTGATCCAAATACTAAATCAACGCGTGTTGCAGTCCATTTTGTAGTGCCACTTTTACGGTCTACTATATTGTATAAACCTTTTTGAGTTGGCTCCCAACGGTTTGACATGTCAGTTAAGTTTACAAAGAAGTCGTTGGTTAATGAGCCTACGCTATTTGTAAATACGCCATGTTCGCTGCCAGCATAGTTAGTACCTAGTACTCGCATCCCACCAATAAGTACCGACATTTCTGGTGCACTTAATCCCATTAGTTGGCTGCGCTCTAGTAATAACTCTTCAGCTGATACTGCGTAATCTTTTTTCAGCCAGTTTCTAAAACCATCGTGAATGGGTTCTAGTACATCAAACGATTCTGCATCAGTCATTTCATCTGTTGCATCTCCACGTCCTGGAGCAAACGGCACGTTTACATCAACACCGGCTTGTTTTGCAGCTTGTTCTACGGCTGCTGTACCACCTAAAACAATTAAGTCGGCGATGCTAACAGGTTTACTCAAGCCAGCCTGCACTTTTTCAAGCGCACTAAGTACTGATGCTAAACGTTCTGGCTCATTACCTTGCCAATCTTTTTGCGGTGCTAAACGAATGCGTGCACCATTTGCGCCGCCACGTTTATCAGAACCACGATAAGTACGTGCGCTATCCCAAGCTGTATTTATTAAATCAGCGGCACTAACACCACAATTTAATAATGTGGTTTTTAGATTGCTAATTTCGTCGTCTGTTAATGTGTAATCAACGGCTGGAATTGGATCTTGCCAAATTAAGTCTTCGCTTGGTACGTCAGCACCTAAGTAACACGATTTAGGACCTAAATCGCGGTGAGTTAGTTTAAACCAGGCACGTGCAAACACGTCTGAAAAGTATTCAAAGTCGTTATAAAAACGCTCAATAATTTTACGGTACGTTGGGTCCACTTTCATGGCCATATCAGCATCTGTCATCATTGGGTTCAAACGAATTGATGAATCTTCTACATCGACAGGCTTGTCTTCTTCTTTAATATTAATAGGCTCCCACTGATGAGCGCCTGCAGGGCTTTTAGTGAGTTCCCATTCGTAGGTTAATAAAAGCTTACAGTATTCGTTATCCCATTGTGTTGGGTGCGTAGTCCATGCGCCCTCTACACCTGATGTAACTGTATCGCGGCCAATCCCACGTGTTGTAGTGTTATTCCAACCAAGGCCTTGCTCGTGTACGTCAGCAGCTTCTGGCTCAGGTCCTAAGTTTTCTGCTTTGCCATTACCATGTGCTTTACCTACTGTGTGCCCGCCTACCGTTAATGCAGCGGTTTCTTCGTCATCCATTGCCATACGCGCAAAAGTTTCGCGAATTTGGGCTGCTGTTTTAAGCGGATCAGGAATACCATTTACACCTTCAGGGTTTACATAAATTAAGCCCATTTGTACTGCGGCTAATGGATTTTCCATGGTATCTGGTTTATCTACACTTTCGTAACGACCATCACTTGGCGCTAACCATTCTTTTTCAGCTCCCCAGTAAACGTCTTTTTCAGGATGCCAAATATCTTCTCGGCCGCCGGCAAAACCAAAGGTTTTTAAACCCATTGATTCGTATGCCATGTTGCCTGCTAAAATAATTAAGTCGGCCCATGAAAGCTTGTTACCGTATTTTTTCTTTATTGGCCAAAGTAAACGGCGCGCTTTGTCGAGGTTACCGTTATCAGGCCATGAATTTAGTGGCGCAAAACGTTGATTACCTGTACCGCCGCCGCCTCTACCATCGGCTAAACGGTATGAACCCGCTGAGTGCCATGCTAGGCGAATCATTAAACCGCCGTAATGTCCCCAATCGGCTGGCCACCAATCTTGGCTATCGGTCATTAAGCTTTTTACGTCTGTTTTTAGCGCGTCAAGATCGATTGATTTAAATGCTTCAGCGTAATTAAAGTCGCTATTGTATGGGTTTGATTTGGTGTCGTGCTGATGAAGAATGTCTAAGTTTAGGGCATTTGGCCACCAATCAGTATTGGGATTAGACGTTTTAGTATTACTGCCGTGCATGACCGGACATTGGCCTGCTTTAGGGTTGCTCATTGTGGAATCCTTATAATAGAAAAGTAAAATACTTAATCAATCAGTATTGTTGCTTATGTATTTATAACTTTTTAAAAAGTAACGGTTATTTTTATTTAATCGGCTTGCTTATTATTTAGTGTGCCTGCCTAAACACTTACGTATCCTTAATATAGGCGCATAAATTATGCTACGCCAGCCTCAACATACTATTTAAAACGATTGCTCCAATTTATATTTTTGATTAGCCTTTTGCTAATGATGTATTTAACAATAGCTTTGTAATTACGTTCAGAATAATAGTAAAAATAAATCTGATGACGCTCGTGTAAGGTATTACGTAAGATAAAAAAACAAATTAGTGAATTAACCTTAACCTTTTCACTAGACCTGTGATCGAATTGAAAAATTTCGGCGTAATGGTATGTGAAGGGTTTGAAAGTGGCTTTAATTTATTTAAAGCGCACATTGGAATACCCCCCTTCACCATGAAATTGTAGTTATATAGTTATATAGTTATAATTATAAAGGTGCATTACTTAAGCCCAATGCACCTTTACTTTATAAACCGAATACTTTGAGTATTCTTATATTTTTAACTAATTGAATTGAATTAAGTATTTGTTCATAAAGATTCAGTTAGTATGAAGTTGTTCTCCTGTGAATCCCTACGACATATTGTTGTTTTAAGCAGTTTTTGCCAGCTCATATTGAGCTGGTTTTTTTTGCCTATTTTTTCTTAAAACCACCTAAGTATTAGCAAAATGCTCATGCTTTACCCTATTATTGCTAAGCTCACTGGGCTAAAAAATTCTTACAACTATTGCTCCTATCTAAATTAGGTCAATTTTAATCCTGAAAAGTCAACGCGCCCTAGTGCCATTCAGCCCTGCATGTTAAAGTTATTACAGTAATTAATTTAATTAGGCGTACCGATGCGTTATTACCTATCTACACTTTTTGTTTGTTTAACTTTTTTTTCGGGCATAGTAAATTCTGCTGAACAAAAACCAGCAGCCCCTACAGCACAACAAGAGCAACAAGCCCTCAAACAACTTAAAGAGTCTATGTTTAAACCGCTAATGGAGCGCTACATACTCGACGAGCTAAAAGCCGTAAGGCAAGATCAACAAAAACTCCGTGAGGATGTAACTAAGCAAGTTACTCATGCACAGCTTGATACTGCAGATCGCGCATTAACGTACACTACCGACACTATTAATAATGTATTTTTTATAATTACCGCTACGGCTTCTATTTTGGTTTTAGTGGGCTGGAACTCACTACGTGATGTTAAAAACAAAGTAGAAGATATTGTAAATACACGTGTAAGTGTAATTACTGACGAGTATGAAGACCGATTAAAAATTCTTGAAGAAAAACTACGCGTACGCTCAGAAGAAATACTCAGTAACCAAGAGCGCATATCGGTTACCAACGAGGTTCATTCGTTATGGATGCGTGCCAATTTAGAAAGTGATTTTGCTAATAAAATTGAAATATTTGATGAGATTTTAAAACGTAAACCAGAGGATGTTGAAGCCATTGCTTATAAGGCCGATGCGTTATTAGAAATAAATGAAACAGCGCAAGCCATTGAGTTGTGTAATCAAGCCATTGATATAGATAGTGTCTATGGTTATGCCTATTGGCAACGAGCATGTGCTTATGCGCTAACACATAAGCATGCTGATGCATTAGCCGACATTAAAATGGCACTTGAATACTCTCCAAATTTACGTAATGAGCTATTACATGAGAGCGCATTTGCAAGCTTACATGACAACGACAGCTTTAATACTATAGTAGCTGGTGAAGTTGTTTAAGCACTCAGTATTTGGCCTGTATGATTAGGCGCAACATCATAAAAAAGGGCCTTGGCCCTTTTTTGTTTTTAAAGGTTAAGTTTGTTGTGTAATTAAGTAATTAGAAGCTACGCTTCGCGCGCGAGCAAGCTCTGCGCCTACGTGGAAAACTTAACGCGGTGGTTAAAATTCACTTGTAGACGCGCTGCTTGCGGGCGTTTAAAAACGTAGTTTTTAGGATGGGTGATTAAGTAATTAGAAGCTGCGCTTCGCGCGCGAGCAAGCTCTGCGCCTACGTGGAAAACTTAACGCGGTGGTTAAAATTCACTTGTAGACGCGCTG